>DASTBN010000711.1:0-3840 GCA_035712045.1 Pseudonocardiaceae bacterium | reverse complement strand
TTACCTGGCCGATGTCACCTCTGCCCAGGCGGAGCGGATCTGCGCGCGGCTGGTGCCGCTAGCCGCAGGCTGGACCACAGGCCAGCTGGCCGCCCGGCTGCTGCGGGAGGTGCAGGCGATTGATCCTGGTTACACCCGCCGCAGCTATGAGCAGGCGGTGCGCGGGCGGGGCGTTCATGGGTATCTAGATCACACCGGCACCGCCGTGCTTACCGGCACCGGGCTGCCCGCTGATGAGGCGGCGGCCGCAGCCGCGCGGCTGGAGGCTCTGGCTGATCAGCTGCGCTCAGCCGGTTATCCGGCCACGCTGAACCAGACTCGTGCCGACCTGTTCCTGCGGCTGCTCGATGGCACCCTCGATGGCCTGTCGGGCCCGCAGATCCTGGCCACCATGCTGGCCCTGGGCCCCCTGGCTCCCGCCGATCCCGGCCCCACCGCCGCCACAGCGACCAGCCCGGCCCAGCACAACTCTGGCCGACCGGAGCCAGATCACCAATCCCCGCAACACCGCACGCCCCAGCCCGCAGAACAGCCGGCATCAGCCGCACCGCCCGAGCCAGCCGCACCGCCCGAGCCGACCGGGGAGTCCGCGGGCGGCCAGCCACCGTGTCTGGGCTCTCCCCGCGCAAGCGGGACCACCACAGCTCCGGCGCGGTTCGGCATTGAGGTACGGGTGCGATTGTCCACCCTGCTGGGCCTCGACGAGCATCCTGCGGAGCTCCCCATGTGGGGACCGATCCCGGCCGCGACCGCCCGGGACCTCGTGGCCACCCAGCACCACGCCGAGTGGCGCATCGCCATCGTTGATGCTCAGGGTTATCTGATTCATGGGGATCTCACTCGGCGGCGGCCCCGCCAGCCCGACACCACCCGCGCTGACCAGGCCCGCCATGACCGCCCCGGGGGGATCGTGGAGATCGCCCTGCCGGAATCCATGCTCACCCAGCTCCCTGCCCTCGCCGCCGAATACCCGGACTGGGCGCGGGTGCTGTCCGGTATTTCCAGCAGCTGGACCCACCGGGAACGGGCCCGCGCTGCCCTCGACGCCCACCCCCATCGGCGGTTTGCCCGCGCCGCGCTGCGCCGACATGTCCAGATGCGGGACCGGCACTGTGTCGGGGTCGGCTGCCGACGCCGTGCCGCAGCCACCGAGCTAGACCACACTCGTGATCACGCCCACGGCGGGCGCACCGTCACCACGAACAGCGGCCCGTGCTGTGGTCGCGACCATATGATGAAACACCAGGGTGGCTGGCGCCTGACCCAGCCGCAGGCCGGGCATTTCATGTGGACTAGCCCGATGGGACAGAGCTACCACACGCGTGGCGAACCCCTCATTCCCGACTTGCCTTCACCACTACCCCGCGAACCAGACCCCGGCCCCTACGGCCTGCCCATGATGTTCGAGGGCCCCATCCTGCACCGGCCCGGACCACCCGCACCCCCTACCCGCCCACCGCCCAGCCCGCTACCCGACGACCCACCATTCTGACTGAGCCCACCATGCCCAGCGGGCAGGGCAGGCGTGCTCGCTGGGCGACACGGGCTTAATCGGAAATCCGATGCGGGGCACTGACCTCGAGCGGGCGGCCGAGCCACGGCTCATCCATGAGCTGATGGCTTCGGTGCTGGTGTGCGCCGGTATCACAGGCTTCTCCCGGCTGCTCTTTGGGGATAGGAGCTGAACCTCGGGCACCAGGAGAGCTAGGAGTCACCGGAGGAGGTGACCCGAACACCATGTCGACCTGGCCATCAGCGCAGGCGCAGCCACCTGAATCGAGCCAGCGCCGGCAGCTCACCGTCATGTTCTGCGACGTGGTGGGGGCGACGCACTTGTCAGGCGAGCGGGACGTCGAGGCGTATTTCTCGATCCTGCACGCCTACTACAACGAATGCCGGCCGGCGGTGGAGCGCCACGGCGGGCTCATCGCGCAGCACCAGGGCGATGGGATCTTCGTGTGGTTCGGCTATCCGCTGCCTAAGGGAGACGACGCCATCCGCGCTGTCCGGGCCGGACTCGATCTGCTGGTGGTGCTCCGGTGTCTATCCGCCAGGCTGGAGGCTGAGGTCGGCGCGGCGCTGGCGGTGCGGATCGCGGTCCATGCCGGAGAGGTTCTGGTCGCGCCGGTCGCTGGCGAGCCCTCTCCGCTGGCCTTCGGGCACACCCCGAATCTCACTGCGGAGCTCCAGCAGGCGGCGCGGCCGGGAACCCTGGTCGTCAGCGGTGAGCTCCTGCGGCTGGTCGAGGACTCGTTCGAGGTGACGGCCCGTGACCCCGCAGTGCTGGCTGATGGATCCAGCGTGGCGGTGCACGAAGTGGTCAGGGAACGACATCAGCCGGGCCGGGTCGGGCACCACTGGCGTACCCCGCTGGTCGATCGCGACGCCGAGCGGGCCCGCCTGCACCGCATCTGGAGCTCAGTGCTCACCGGCGAGGGTGCCGTCACCGCGCTGGTGGGCAGCCGGGGAATCGGCAAGACACGGCTGGCCTCCGCGATACTGGCCTGGGCTAGCGCCACGAACGCGACGGTCCTCGACTGCGCCTGCCACCATCTGGACACCGGCACCGCCTACCGGCCCTGCCGCACCCTGCTCGCCCAGGCCGCAGGCATCGATCCCGGCGACCCGCCCGGCGTCACCGCCGCGCTACTCCGCGATCACCTCGACCGGCTGGGAATGAGCCAGCCCGCGGCGAGCATGCTCGCCGTTGTGCTCGGCCTCCCACCCGGGGCCCTGGGCCCCGTGCCTGACCTCGACCCGTCCCGGCTGGCCGAGCTCACCGTTGGGTATCTCGTGGAATGGCTGACCCGCCTGGCGTCCACCCCCACCGCAGTACTGGTCGACGACATCACCGACGCCGACCCCTCCACCCTGAACGTTCTCGCCCGGCTCACCGCAGCACCTCCCCCTCGGCTGCTGCTGGTCTGCACCGCCCGTTCCGATGTTCCCCCGCCCCCGTTCCTGGCCCGGGACACCGTGGAGATCATCGAGGTGGCGCCGCTGGCCGGGGAGGTGTGCGAGGCCCTGATCGACGCGGTCACCGTCCGATCGCCCCTCGGCGCCGACGAACGCCGTCAGATCCTGGCCCAGGGCGAGGGCATACCCCTGTTCCTGGAAGAACTCGCCCGCACCGCGCAGGACGGCCTGCGCCGGCCGGGACTACCCATCACCCTCACCGCGCATCTGCAGGCACGGCTGGTCGCACCGGGCATCGATCGTGAGGTCGCCGCCGCGCTCGCGGTCGCCGACCGCGACCTTGACGAGTCAGTCCTCGCCGCGGTCGTGGGCACCGACCCCGACCAGCTCCGTGCACGGCTGCACGGCCTGCTCGCCAGCGATCTCGTCGTGGAAACCGGCGGAGCCAGCTCCCGATACCGGTTCCGCCACGGCCTGATCGCCGAAGCGGCCTATGGCCTGCTCCTGCGCGAGCATCGCGCCCGCTTGCACAACCGCCTCGCCGAAACCCTGGCCCGGCCTCACCTGTCAGGCCGCCAGGTCGACTGGGATGTCGTGGGCAAGCATCTGAGGCTGGCCGGGCGGCCCCTGGAGGCCTGCGCGGCGATGCTCACCGGCGCGAAAGACGCGGGCCGGGCCGGCGCGTTCCGCGAGGCACTTCAGGGTTATCGCGACGCCCTCACCATCATCGCCGAGATCACCGACCCGGACATGCGCGACCGCCTGGAGGTCCGCTGCCGACTGGAACGGGGACTCACCGCCATCGCCGCCGGTGGATACGGATCCGCTGAGGCGATCGAAGACTTCGACCGGTGCGCGAGGCTGTGCCGCCAGCTGGGATCCAGGCCCGAGCACGTGCCCGCCATTCTCGGCACGTTCTCGTTC
>DASTBN010000710.1:0-2410 GCA_035712045.1 Pseudonocardiaceae bacterium | reverse complement strand
AGGCTGAGAAGCTGCTGCCCGAGCTGGTCCGGTACGCGGATGACCACGGTGTCCGGCTCGTCATCGAGAACTGCCCGATGGAGGGCTGGCACCCCGACGGGTACCCGGGCAACCTCGCGTACTCGCCCGAGCTGTGGGACTGGATGTTCAGCCTCGGGCTGTACCTGAACTATGACCCGTCGCACCTGGTCTGGCTGGGCATCGACCCGGTCGATGCCCTCCGGTCGTGCCTCACGACGGGCAGGGTGCTCCATGTCCAGGCCAAGGACATCGAGATCGATCCGCGATGCCGAACGCGGTATGGCATCTTCGGCAAGACGGTCGCCCGCATCCGGCCCGAGGACACCGGCTGGTGGCGGTACCGCGTCCCGGGCCGCGGCCAGCTCGACTGGAACCGGATCGTCGACACCCTCTACACCGGCGGCTTCGACGGCGCGGTCGCTGTCGAGCACGAGGACCCGGTCTGGGGCGGCACCCACGCGAAGATCATGCAAGGCCTGGAGATCGCGGCACAGACCCTGCGTCCGCTGATCCGTTGACGGTCACGGCCTCGTCGGCGCTGGGCGGATCGGCTCGGCCGAGGCACCGGGCCAGCGACTCGAGGCCGCACCCGCCCAGCACGTCCCGTACGCCAGGGAGGCGCCAGCACGGATCCGTGCCGTTCGGCAGGTCATCGAAGCGTAGCCGGGCGGCGAGCACGGGAAACCGGACCAGCAGGATCGCCGCCCGCGCCAAGGCGTCATCGTCCTCGGTGTGCCCGACATGGGTCCTGACCGCCAGCAGCATCCCCAACGCGTTCGCGATGCGTTTGATCATGCGGGGATTGGCCGGCATCAGGCCCGCGTAGGTGTGCAGAAGATGCTCGCTGCGCGCGTCGGTCGCCGCGGCGGTGGCCTCCTGGCGGACCCGGTCGATCTCCTCGCTCTCCTGGTCGCGGACGGGCGGTGCCGCGTCGGTGGGAGCGCGCTCTTCCCGCGGGCTGGCGTCGTCATTGCCTGTCCGGACGGTGTTCCGCTCCGGCGATGTCCCCGGCCCGTCCGCCGCACCGTCTGTCCGTGCTTCGACCACGCCGTCGAGGTATGCCGAGACCTGCTCCGCGAACAGGTCCGGAACGAGCACCACGTGGTCGAACACCTTCTGGGCGAAATCCGATCCGAGGTCACGGGTGACGGACCCGGGATTCTGGAACTCGGCGAACCGGGATGTGAAGGCCTGCCTGATCCAGCGGCCGTCGGCGAGGACGAGGACGAACAGGCGGGCAGGCTCTGGACGCCGGGGGCGGCTGTGAGCCGGTGGTTGGCGCAGGATCGTGTGCACTGTCTCCAGGATCTTCACCACCCGTTCCGCGGGGCATCTGTCCAGGTCGTCGATGACCAGCAGGATCGGCCGCCGCCGGTCCTGACCGGCCTGGCAACCCGGCACACGCGGTGACCAGTCGCGCAACCAGCCGATCATGCCAGCGATCTGGCCCAGTGGGTTGTCCTCCGTCTGGAGGTGCAGACGGCCAAACGGGGCGGAGTGCCAGAACAGCGTCCGCCCGACCACCTGGCCGAGGCCGACCAGGCCGCCGATCACCGCCGCAACGGCGGCCACAGTCTGTACCCACGACGACGGGAAAAACGTGTTCACCAGCCCACCGGCCAGGGCCACCGCCAGAGCGGTCAGCGTCGCGGGCGACCGTATCGTCCGCACCACGACCGACCAGACGTTCATGAACACGCGGATGACCCAGGACCGGGAGCGGCGTACCTCCTTCTCGATCGCGGCGGCCAGCGACCACCACTCGGGCGCGATCGCGCACTCCCGCCATGCCTCGTAGTCCACGACCAGAGGAGGCGTCCAGTCCGGGCCGTGCGCCCGCTCATCCTTGAGGAGAAGGCTGACCAACGTGCTTTTACCAGCGCCCCACTGCCCGTCAACGTGCACCACCGCGCTCGTGCTCTCGGAGTTCTCGGCGAGCTCGCTCAGCAGTGCACCCAGGTGCGCCGCCAGGATCCGCCGACCCAGCCCGTCCCGGACGCGGGTGGAATCGACCTGCGCCGACGCGGACATGCGCGGCTCCGAGCCCCACGGCACCGGGGCGACGGTCACACTTCCGTCGGTGCCGCCGAATGCCAGCCGGACCCGGCCATCAACGTCCTGCACAGTGGCCAGCGAGACCAGGCCGCGGCCTGGAGCTGACTCGGGCCGACCAACCCCCTCACCGGTGCGGGCGTCCCAGCAGGACAGCCGACCGGCCGTGCTGCCGCAGATCAGCGCCACACGGCCATTCGGCAGAGTGACGGCGACGACAGCAACCAGCGCACCGGGGCCGACGACGATCGGGGCACCCAAATGTGCGCCCGTGTCGTCCCATCGACACAGGACGCCGTCATTGCCGCAGCTCACCAAGATCAGCGGACCAGACGGC
>DASTBN010000709.1:0-7125 GCA_035712045.1 Pseudonocardiaceae bacterium | reverse complement strand
GGTCACCTTCGCCGAGGGTGAGCAGTGCCGGGTGGTACCGGCACCGGCCTACCAGCGCTCGGTCATGGCGGTCGCCTCCTATCTGCAGCCACCAGCGCTGACCCGCTCCCGCGTCGGGCATTTCTTCGTGCCCTTCACCCCGGAGGGCGCCACCGAGGAGCAGATCACTCAGCGGCTGCGCACCAATGCCCGCGCCCAGCTGCCCACCATCGCCGTGCACGAGACCTACCCCGGGCACCACTGGCAGCTGTCCTGGGCGGCGGAGGCGTCCCCGGCGGTCCGGTCGGTGCATCGCAGCGCGTTCTTCGCCGAGGGCTGGGCGCTCTACGCCGAGGCCATGATGCGCGAGCAGGGGTATTTCACCGATCCGGCGCATGAGCTGGCCCACCTGGACGCCCGGATCTTCCGGGCCGCCCGGATGGTGGTGGACACCGCGTTGCACTGCGGTGACATGGATCCCGCCCAGGCCGAGGACTACATGGCCACTCACGCGTCGCTGTCCCCCGGCACCACCACGGCCGAAGTCGACCGGTACTGCGCCTGGCCGACCCAGGCGGTCTCGTACCTGACCGGCTGTCTGGAGATCGAGCGGCTGCGCACCCAGTGGCCCGGGGAGCTCAAGGAATTCCACGATGTTCTGGCCGGCTCGGGCTGCCTGCCCCTCGGCCTGGCCCGGAAGTGGCTTTTATCCAGACAAGTCGCGTAACGCGGTACGCAGCGCGGCGATGACGTCGATCTCCCGGCACAGCTGGAGCGCGTCGTGACGGGGCCGATGGACCCAGGTGATCGGCCCGTGAGGAGTCGCGGTCGGTGGCAGCGGCAGAGTCCCGCTGGCCCGATACACATCGGACGGCCAGGGCAGGCAGACCCCGTATGGCTCCCCGGCGAGCACGATCCGGTGCCCTGGCGTGTCGGGGTGAGCCAGCACGGGTGGTGGACAGCGCCGTTGACACAGAAGCTCAGTCACCACCGTAGCCAGCGGCGCGGGGATAAGCAGCGCTACGGCCTCCGGTTCAAGGGCTAGCCACACCTCGTCGCGGTGCTGGGTCACCGGCCAGCCCCATCTCTGGTAGGTCAACGCTGCCGAGCGCGGTCCCTTGCAATGGGGCGGGGCTTCGTCCGCAGCGGTGGCCGGTGGTGGCTGCGGACTATCGCGGACGTGGCTGAGCAGACAGCGCGAGCAAGGCATGCCCTCGCCGGGGGTGAGGATCTCTACCAGTTCCGGTCGCAGCACTGCCCCACACAACGCGACCCCGGCCGTCGGCGTCTGCCTGGGCAGAGGCACCAGATGCACCAGGCGCGCGGTTTCCCCAGCTGCACCCGGGCGGTATCGCGCCAAGATCACCGGCCGGGTGGTGGCCGTTACCACCGGAGGGACCGCACGGTGACCGTTGCCCTCGCTCATCAGGGCCTCTCCCCACGCGGCGAGTCATCTGACATGTCAAGGAGCCCCCGCTCCTGGCGCTCCTGGGCAAGCCGGGGACGCAGGAACTCTTCAGGCTGGTACAGCCAGTAACGCGCTTCCCGGTGCACGTGACAGCGCTCGGCGAAGAGGCGAAGCACCGCACCCCGGCGACGGCAGGACCGGCAGCGGCCCTGCCGATCAATGGGGTGAGCGAGCAGCAGCGCGTACAGGGCGCCGCCGACTCTCCACGAGACCGAGCCGATGTCATCGGGGCCATGCCCGGCCTGCACGCCTCGCGCCAGCGCACCACGCAGTACCTCACACATGGCGTGGTAGCTGGCCTGATACATCGATGAATCGCCAGAGACGGCCAATGTCACACCGCCACCGTCTTCCGGGCCGCCGACACCATCAGCGACAAGTCCCAGATGGTTTGATAGACATCGGACGCCGTACCGGCCCGGTAGATCGAGGTCATGGCACTAGCGTCCGTCCGAGTGAATAACGAGGTGATGTTGTGCGGCATGGGGGAGAGCATCGGCTTTGGATGGCGATGTCGGCCAGTGCCGACAACGAAGTCTGGCGATGCGCCGACATCGCGCCGACACTTCGCCAGATCGCCGACAATGGCTGGCACCTGACATGATGCCCACACAGCCCACGGTCACCGCAGCCCGGAAAGCCTTCGGCAGGCAACTCGCCGAGCTACGCCGCGCCGCGCGCGTGACCCAGACCGACCTCGCCAAGCTCATCGATTACTCGCGTTCCACGGTGGCCAACATCGAAGCTGGATATCAGTCGGCCAGCCCCGAATTTTGCCAGAAATGTGATGAGGCCCTGTCAACGGGTGACACGCTCCGCGCCGCCCATGACGAGCTGGAGAAACTACAGCGAGAGTCACATCGGCTGGCCGCGTCCTCTGCCGAGGAAGATCGGAAAGCACGGATCGAGCAATGGCGGCAGGACGAACGCACCGCCACCCGAGCGGCTGAGAACGGGACTGTCACTTCAGTGATCAGGCAGGCGTTAGCCACGCTCACCGGCAATGTTACTGATCATTCAAACGGCATTGAGCCCGACGGCCTGGAGACGTGTGTGCTCAATGCTTACCGGCAGCAAAGGCGCACTGCGGGACCGCTGTGTGTGGTCCTGGTGGGAGGATTCCCCGGTTCAGGAAAGAGTGAGTTCGCCCGGTTCCTATCCTCGGTAACAGGATGGACAATTCTCGATAAAGACACCGTCACTCGCGCGTTAGCCGAGCGCGTACTGCTTGCTTGCGGCGAAGATCCGAATGATCGCCACAGCGCCTTCTACACGGAGCAGGTAAGGCCGTTCGAGTATCGTAGCTTGCTCGATGCGATGACCGAAAACCTGCGATGCGGGGTCTCGACCGTCGTCACGGCGCCCTTCTTGCGCGAGTTTAGGGACACCGAATGGGTGAAGCGGATCCGCAACCGCTGCGCTACCTACGGGGCAAGACTCAGCGTCGTATGGATGAGCTGCGACAAGGAGTCGATGCATGACTATATCGTGTTTCGCGGCGCCGCCCGCGACAGCTGGAAGATTAGCAACTGGCAAGAATACCTTGACACCATCGATACGAATTTTATCCCGCCGTTCGACCATCATTCTGTTGACAACCGGCTGAACGCCGCTGTCGCGCTCGCCGATCAAGCGCGCGAGGTCGCGGCTCGTGTGCAGGCGTGACATGTCAGCCTCGAACCGAGCGGTGCCGTAGGAGGATCCGAGTGCAGCCGTATATCGTCGTGCCAGCATTGACCATCAGAACGCCCGGCGGCGAGCTCGACGAATCGGGGAACGCACGATACGCTCAGCGGGCCGCGCGCACCTGGGTCGACCGGTTCATCCTGTCCGGCACCACTGCGCGCGGATACCTGATGACAGTGCAGGATCGATCGTCCCTCGTGCGCGTCTGGCTCGATCATGTCGAACCGGCGCGGCTGCTCGCCTGCTGCTGGACGCGCGCGGACGTCGACAACGCGGTCGCCCACGGGGTCACGCCGATAGCCGCGATTCCGCACTGCCACGACGACGACACCGCGCTGCGCTTTTTCGGCTCACTGCCTCCGGGATCATTCATTTACAGTCACCCGGGAAATTCCCCAACAATCTTTGACGCCGCGTTGTGCGCGAAAGCCAGCGCTAGCGGCTGCCTCCCGGCGGGCGCGAAGCTCTCGAAGCAATCACACCACGAGATCGCCGCGATACGAGCGCAGGCCGGAGAAGATTTCATCGTCTGGGACGGTTCATCGCGGAATATCGCTGGCAGTCTCGCCGCAGGCGCCACCGGTGTTGTGGCCACTCCCCTCAGTCCAGTCCCACAACCGTTTCCACCACGTGAGCTATCTCACCTCCAAACGATCCTCGACGAGATCCAGGCAGATCTAGACCAGCTTCCGTCCCGGGACGCCCGCAGCGACCATCTCTGCACGCTCGCCGCCACCTAAATGCCGCCGCAGAGCCCCGGTAGCGGGAACCCGATCGCCAATCCGGCACGACACACCAACGTCACCACATCGCTACCCATCGCTATGTTCACGCCCCTGAACCGCTCATGATCGCCGTCCGCCTCACCGCCTACTGATGCTTCTCACCGGCAGCCGATCCCCTCGTGCACAATGAGTCACCATGCGCGCGATCCAGATCACCGAGACCGGCGGTCCCGAGGTCCTTCGCCTGGCTGAACTGCCCGATCCGGAGCCCGGACCCGGTCAGCTGTTGGTCGAGGTCGCCGCGGCCGGGGTCAATTACCTGGACACCTACTATCGCAGCGGCGCGTACCCGATTCCGCTGCCATTCATCCCCGGCTCGGAAGGGGCTGGCACCGTCACCGCGATCGGCCCCGGGGTGGGCACCGTCGCGGTCGGAGACCGCGTGGCCTGGGCGACCAGCCTGGGCAGCTATGCCGAGCTCGCCCTGGTACCCGCCGATCAGGCCGTGCCGGTGCCGGCGGGGATAGACATCGAAATCGCGGCGGGCTGCCTGCTGCAGGGCATGACCGCGCACTACCTGGCGGTCTCGGTGCACCCGGTGCGGTCGGGCGAGACCGTGCTGGTGCACGCCGCAGCGGGTGGGATGGGCCTGCTGCTCACCCAGCTGGCGAGCGCCCGGGGTGCCCGGGTGATCGGCACGGTGTCCACCGCCGAGAAGGAGCGGCTAGCCCGGGCCGCCGGCGCGGCGGAGGTGATCCGTTACACCGAGATCGGCGACCTGGCTGGCGAGGTCCGTCGGCTCAGCGATGGGCGGGGCGTCGCCGCCGTATATGACGGGGTGGGCGCCGCGACATTCGACGCCAGCCTGGCGTCGCTGCGGCCGCGCGGGATGCTCGCGCTCTACGGCGGCGCCAGTGGTCCAGTGCCGCCGGTTGATCCGCAGCGGTTGAACTCGGCGGGCTCGGTATTCCTTACCCGGCCCAAGCTCGCGGACTATATCGCGACTCGCGAGGAACTCGGCTGGCGCGCGGGCGAGGTGTTCGACGCGATACGGGATGGATCGCTGCGGATCACCGTCAGCGGCCGCTACCCGCTTGCCGACGCAGCCCGCGCCCACCAGGATCTGCAAGGCCGCCGCACCACCGGCAAGCTCCTGCTGCTCCCTGCTGGAACTTCTCGCCCTAGAGGGGCTGGATGATGATGGAGGCACGCCGCTCTGGGTCGTCGGTGGCATCGAGTAGGCGCGTCAGGTCATCGATGTCTGAGGTGGCGAGGGTTGCCGTGCCGCCGTGGCGGCGCACCACCGCGAGAGCAGCGGCTGCGGTATGAGCATCAGCGACAGATGCCGCCGCTGATTTCCGCAGGAGAACGGCCTCACGGCACGAGATCGGGTCAGCTCATCGTCCACCACGGTCCGGAGCAGGCGGTTAGCCCCCGCAGCGCGGGTTTCCGCAGGGCCGTGACCGCATTCGAGCAGCACGCACGTCGGCATCAGCACCTGGCCGGCTGTGGCGGCAGCGGCCTCTAATGCGATCAGCAGCGGCCGGGACAACCGGCCGCTGCTGATCTGTGCCAGCGCCTCGCTGTCCAGCACCACGTGCGATGGCTCACCTCGACGGGTGGGCCGTCGGCGAGGCATCAGGCCGCCGATCCCCTGATCGCGAGGTGCCCGGCGGTCGCGGCGAGCAAGATCTCCGGGTCGATATCGGGGTCCATGACGTCGGCCATCTTCTGCAAGGCCATCGGCAGCTCCGGATGCCGCGCGACCGGCAATTTCCGGGCGGTCGCGAGAAAGTGTGCCACCTCAGCCGCAGAGGGGCGATCGCCGGGTTGCTGGCGGTACACCTCCTCCAGCGCACCCCGCGGCGCAAGCCGACGCAATTCAGCCTGCAGCGCTGCGCTGGTCAAGGCGGACACCGAGTCAGCCAGGCCGAGACTCACCGCCACCTTGGCCGCAGCGGTGAGCGCCGGATCGAGATGCGCTGACACTGGCCGACCTGGCTGACCACCGACGTGATCCAGCGCGTCGAGGAGGTCCTCCCACTCCGCCACACCGCTCACGCCCTCTCCGGTTACCAACAGGGAGGCTATCCGACATGGTCCCGGACATAGGATCTGTGTTCGGCCGCGTCCCGGCACAGACGTCAGGAAACCTCCTCGGCGGCAGCGCCCGCGTCAGCCGCTGGGAAAACCACCACGAATCTGGCACCGTGCCCGTTCCCCGCGCTCTCGACACCCACGCTGCCGCCGTGCGCGCTGGCCACTGCGGCGACGATCGCCAGGCCGAGGCCCGCGCCGCCGGTGTCCCGCGCTCGCGCGTCGTCGAGCCGGACGAAACGCTCGAAGACCCGTTCCCTCTCGGGCACCGGCACCCCGGGACCGTCATCGGCGACGGTGAGCCGGACCTGACCCGCGTCGGAGCGCACCCCGAGGCGGACCACCGAGCCCGCGTGGCGTTCGGCGTTGTCGGTGAGGTTGCGCACCAGGCGGTGCAGCGCCGCCTGGTCGCCGAGCACCCGCCCGGCGGAGACGTCCCGGGTGTCCACTGTGATCACCCCGCGCTGGCGCAGCTGGCGGGCTTCGGCGAGCACCACATCATCCAGATCGACCGGGCGGGCGACCGCCGTCAGGGTGTTCTCATCCGCCCTCGCCAGCAGCAGCAGGTCCTCGACCAGCGCCTGCATCCGCAGGTCCTCGGCCAGCAGATCCGGTAGCAGCGCCTCGGGCGTGGTCGTGTTGGGGTGGGCGAGGGCGGTTTCGATCTGGTGACGGATGGAGGCGATGGGGCTGCGCAGCTCGTGCGAGGCGTCCGAGACGAAGCGGCGCTGCCGATCACGGGAATCCTGCAGCCGCTCCAGCATCGCGTTCATCGTCCTGGCCAGCCGGGCGATCTCGTCGTCCCCGGCCGGCTCGGGCACCCGCCGGCTGAGCTCGGTGCCGGATATCTCCGCCACCCGCGAGCGGATTCCCTCCACCGGGCGCAGCGACATCCCGGTCACTTCCCAGGTGGTGGCCGCGACCAGCAGCAGCAGGAATGGGATGCCACCGAGCAGGCTGAAGATCACGACCCGGCTGCCCTCCGAGACCGGCTCCAGCGAGCGGCCCACCAGGACCCGGTACTGGCCATCCGGAGTGTCCCGGGCCACCACGCGGTAGGGTCGCGAGGTCTGGGTCGGCGGCCGGTCCAGCGTGCGGGCTCCCTCGGGAGGCAGGTCGGTGATGGGTGGCCGGCCGGCGATGTTGGAACTCGATGCGGTGACCGTGCCA
>DASTBN010000708.1:0-5557 GCA_035712045.1 Pseudonocardiaceae bacterium | reverse complement strand
GCGTCATCCGGGTAGCGCACCTGAACAACGCCGGTGCGGCGCTGCCGCCCTCCCCGGTCACCGACGCGGTCATCGCCCATCTTCGCCTTGAGGCTGACATCGGCGGGTACGAAGCCGCCGCGGCCGCCGCCGAGCGAGTCCAGCACACATACCGGGCGATCGCCCGGTTGATCGGCTGCGAAGTGGACGAGGTCGCGGTCGTGGAGAACGCGACCCGGGCCTGGGACATGGCCTTCTACTCCCTGCCGTTCGCGCCGGGCGATCGCATCCTCACCACCCACGCGGAGTACGCCAGCAACGTCATCGCTTTCCTGCAGATCGCGCGCCGCACCGGCGCGGTCGTGGAGGTCGTTGATGATGACGAGCACGGCCAGCTCTGCCTTAGCGACCTACGCCTTCGCCTGGAACGTGGTGGCGGCCAGGTCAAGCTGATCGCCATCACGCACGTGCCGACGCAAGGAGGGCTGGTTAATCCCGCAGCGGAGGTCGGCGCTCTCGCTCGCGCGGCCGGGGTGACATTCCTGCTCGACGCCTGCCAGTCAGTGGGCCAGATGCCGATCAATGTAGGACGCATCGGGTGCGATCTGCTCTCCGCCACCGGGCGCAAGTTCCTGCGGGCGCCACGCGGCACTGGCTTTTTGTACGCGCGGCGAGAGATTCTCGGCCGCCTCGAGCCCCCGTTTCTCGATCTGCACGCCGCGACGTGGACCACGCCGGAACACTACGAGATCCGGGCTGACGCGCGCCGCTTCGAAAACTGGGAGACGAATTACGCCGCCAAGATCGGGCTGGGGGTAGCCGCCGACTACGCCCTGTCCTGGGGGCTGGACGCGATCGAAAACCGGGTGCGCGAGCTCGCCGAATCGCTGCGTGAGCGGCTGCGGGCCCTGGATGGTGTGCGGGTGCACGACCTGGGCCTGCGCCGCTGCGGCATCGTCACTTTCACCGTTGAGGGCGTGCCCGCGCGGCACGTACAGCGCCGGCTGGCCGCGTCAGGGGTGAATACCAGCGTCTCCACCGCCAGCTCCGCGCTCTGGGATCTGCCCCGCCGAGGACTGGCCGAGCTGGTCCGCGCGTCGGTGCACTACTACAACACCGAAGACGAGCTCGACCGCCTCATCGAGGCACTCCCCCCTCTGAACACCAGGGCCCGCTGAACACCAGGCCCGCTGAACACTAGGAATACCCGTCGGGCTGCGGCGAAAGCCCATTGAGAAGTTGCTGCACGGCAACGGGCACGGTAAAGCCGGTGGGCCCAACGCTGACGCAGGACCAGCGACCATCGCTGACCACCGGCACGCCAGCTTTGGCCATGCTTTCCACGAGGTCACCAGCGAGGTAGCTGTAACGAGAATTCCACACCCGCTGACGGTCGGTGTGGTCAAGGGTGGACCACCACTGACGGGCGAGTTGCAGGGGGTTGGTCATCGCGGAACCACCTTCTGGGTAGTCGTCATCGGGGCTGGTGAACCCGCCACTATCGGTGGGTCTCGCGCCGGGACCGGATCGCTTGAGGACGGCTTAGCTAAGCGGTGGGCGCAGGCTCCATTCCGGCGGCATACATAGCTCACACGGGTAAAGCCAATTCAGCGAGGCGCCATTGCCCAGAGTCGGGATCTCCCCGGCGGGGCTCTACTCGATCGCGCTATCGGCGGACAGGGTCGTCATCGCCGAGAAGGGCGGCACCGACGAGTTGTTGTGCGAGTTCGCGCTGAGTGGCGACGAGCTCGTCGACGATCTGGCGCTGAGCCAGAAGTAATTTCTCAAAAGGGTCGTGAGCGAGGGAGAACATCGTGGTCGCCGATGAACTCGGCGCGGCCGGACCGAACTTGCGGGCCAAGTCGGCCCAAACCTGGAGTGATCTGAGGGAGGTGTCCTGCCCTTGACGCACCAGCTGGGCCATCGAGTCGTGCGCACGCTGGGCGGTCGTGATGACGTCGTCACGGGCTCCAGTGCCCGGTTGGCTACCTGTGATCTGCGTGGACATGCTGCTGCTCCCGGGTTCTCGGGGATGCTGGATCTGCCGTCCGCTCCCCACCGTGGCCCACCCTCAGCTCAGCGCGCAACCACCAGCACAATAAATCGAGGTAACGACCTGATCGGCGTACCGAGGGCAGCCCTCTATCCGCCGACGACGAGGAGCTAGCACATTTACTGAGCGAGCGACCACAACTCTCGCACAGAGCCAGCTCAACACGGCAGGGGTTTTGGGCGAAATGACCGTTATTCTGATCGCGCTAGCGGTGGCCCTGCTGGTCGGCGTGCTCATCGGATGCACATTGTGCGAGCGATTAGTGGAGGCGCGAACCAGGCGGCAGGCGGCTGAGCAACGCCTTCTCAACAGCCAGTGGCAAGAACTCGCCGATCAACGGCGGGAGCTAGAGGACGCCAGGCAAGAACTCGCGCGACAGCGAGACGCGGGAACGCGGCGCCCGACCAGGTCAGCGTGATCGCAGCATCCACCAGCCGACAGGGTTCGCGAGCGGTGTCCACGCGCCACCACCTGGGTGAACCGCAACCATCTCCGGGGAGTAAGTCTCCAGCGAGTATGTTGACAACGACGGACAACCGCCGCGACTGCGACGGGAGCGGACCAGGGAGGCTGCGATGGGTGAGTTCAGCCCGTGGCATTTGTTGATCTTGGCGGTGGTCTTGGTGCTGCTGTTCGGAGCCAACAAGCTGCCGCAGATGGCCCGGTCAGTGGGCCAGTCGATGCGGATCTTCAAGGCGGAGACCCGCGCGCTGACCGGCGAGAAGGCGGAGTCCCCCTCGGGCACCACCCCGCCACCCTCCTCCCCGGAAGGCGCCCAGGAGAAGCCACCCGCCGGCCAGGCCGGTTAGCGCATCAGTCCCCTTGCGGTAAATCGAAGATGTAGCCGACCCCCCGGACGGTCCGGATTCGGGTAGGACTGTCCACATCGCTTTCGATCTTCGTGCGCAGTCGGCGGATGTGCACTTCCAGGTAGTTCCGGACGTCCGCCCGGTCCGGGCCCCAGGCGTTGTCCAGCAGCTCACGCCGGGTGACCACCCGGCCCGCGTTGTCCATGAGCTGCCGCAGGATCACGAATTCCTTGTGCGGCAGATGGACCGGTGTTCCCCGGACCAGGAGCCGGTGCCCGTCGAGCTGCAGCTCGATATCGCCTATTTTCAAGATCCTCAGGCGTCCGAGAGTCTGGGGATCGACCGGCAAGTATCGGCTTGCCTCCGGTGTGTTGAGCGGCCCCCAGCTCTCGATTGATGACATCAGCCAAACCGTCCTGAAATGTAGTCCTCGGTAGCTTTTTCCTTCGGGGTGGAGAAAATCTTCTCCGTGTCGTCGAGTTCGACGAGCCTGCCGGGTGAATCCGCGGCGGGTAAATTGAAGAATGCCGTCTGGTCGGATACCCGGGCGGCCTGTTGCATGTTGTGCGTCACGATAACGATCGTGTAATCCCGCTTCAGCTCCCCGATCAGCTCCTCGATCGCTAGCGTCGAGATCGGATCCAGCGCCGAGCAGGGCTCGTCCATGAGGAGAACATCGGGCCGCACCGCGATGGCGCGCGCGATGCACAGCCGTTGCTGCTGCCCGCCGGACAAACCGCCACCGGGCTTGCCAAGCCGGTCCTTGACCTCTTTCCAGAGGTTCGCGCCGCGCAATGACCGCTCGGCCACCTCATCCAGTGTCGCCTTATCTCTCACTCCTCGCAGCCTGAGGCCCGCGACCACGTTGTCCCTGATGGACATCGTGGGAAAGGGATTGGGCCGCTGAAAAACCATCCCCACCGCGCGGCGCACTTCGACCGGGTCGACGCCTGGACCGTAAATATCCTCCCCGTCGAGCTCGACGCGGCCCTCGACCCGGGCTCCTGGGATGACCTCGTGCATCCGGTTGATGGTGCGCAGCACGGTGGACTTACCACAGCCAGACGGGCCGATGAACGCGGTGACCGCCCTCGGCGCCACAGACAGGTTCACGTTCTGCACCGCGTGGAACTTGCCATAGTAGATCTCGACATCTTTCATCTGGACATTCTTCGCCATAATAGATCCCATTATCGACGGCTAGCCACGGACCTGCGCGAAACGTGCGATGGCACGAGCGATGATGTTGAGCACCAAGACGATCAGAATCAGTACTAGCGCGGCCGCCCAGGCCCGGGCCGTCGCGGTCTCGTTGGGCAGGCCCGCCTCCCCGAACACGAACAGCGGCAGCGAAGCCTGCGCTCCGGAGAACGGATTGAAATTCAGCGCGGGGTTGCCGAACACCGTGACCAGCAGCGGAGCCGTCTCGCCAGTGACTCGCGCGACAGCGAGCATCACCCCTGTCACGATTCCAGCCAGAGCGGTCGGGAGCACAATCCGCACCATCGTGACCCACTTCTGGATACCGAGCGCGTAGCTGCCCTCGCGAAGGCTATCAGGAACAATCTTCAACATCTCCTCAGCGGACCGCACCACCGTCGGCAGCATCAGGATCGACAGTGCCAGAGAACCAGCGAAACCAGAAAAGCCGAACCCCAGCGCGAGAATCCACAGCGCGAAGATGAACAACCCGGCAACAATCGATGGCAGCCCAGTCATCACGTCGACGAAAAAACTCACGACGCGGCCCAAGCGCTCAGTCCGGTATTCCACGAGATAGATCGCCACGAGGATACCTAACGGCACGGCCATGAGGGTGGCCAGACCCACCTGTTCAAGCGTGCCGATCATCGCGTGATAAATACCGCCCGCCGCGTCCTGCTCGGCGACTCCGCGCATTGTGTGCGTAAGAAACGAAACATTCAGAACCGTCATGCCCCGCACGATGGTGAAGCCGAGGACCGCCACGAGCGGGAGGACAGCGATACAAGAACACGCTACCACCAGGCTGGTCGCCAGCCGGTTCATCGCGGCGCGCCGACCTTCGACCAGGACGGAAAGCCCGGTTAGCGCGAGTATGTAAAACCCGGCCGCGATGAGCACGAATCCGACCCATCCGGACAGGGGTATCGTCACATACAACACCACGGTCACGGTGACCGCCCCGGCCGCGATACCAGCCAGCGACCACCGGGACAGTCGCGGGCGAATCAAAGCGGTCATCACCCGCCTCCTCTCCCGCTGCTTCTCCGGACAATCGCCCGCGCGCCGAAGTTAACGACAAGGGTGATGAGGAAAAGCACCAGACCCGACGCGATCAACGCGCCGCGGCCGATTTCAGCGGCCTCTCCATAACGGTTGGCGATGTTGGCCGCGATCGTGTTGCCCCCGGGCTCGAGGATACGGATCGAGATCTCATAGTTCGCCGACAGCACCAGAGCCACCGCGATCGTCTCCCCAATCGCCCGGCCGAAACCGAGCACAGTCCCGCTGATCACGCCCGAACGGCCGTAAGGCAGGATCGCGGTACGCACCATCTCCCACCTGGTCGCACCAATCGCCCATGCCGCCTCGATATGATCCCGCGGTGTCTGCACGAATACTTCCCGGGAGATGGCGGCCACTATGGGAATCACCATCACAGCCAGGACCACCGACGCGGCGAAAACAGACCTCCCGTATGTGCCGTTAGATTCGAAGAGGGGGATGAAACCAA
>DASTBN010000707.1:0-3026 GCA_035712045.1 Pseudonocardiaceae bacterium | reverse complement strand
ATCGGAACTAGTCGCAGACCGGAGCCATGGCACTCGTGGGTGAGCTAACGCGATACGTGATTTTCCGCTTGGCCCAGGTCATGCCTAGTGCCATGCTGATCTGGCAGCTGTACCTGCACCATTGACGGCCCCCTTCGCGCTCCCCGTCCTCCCGGCAGGTGCCGGTTCTTGCCGGGGAAGCTCGCTGTCAAGGGTCTGCCCGGAGCGCAGCAATGCCGCGTAGTTAAGGGTCTGGCTGGGTTGTCGAGGATGGTGGCGGCGTCGGCGTGTTGAGCCGGTAGGTGCCCAGGCCGGTTTCAAGAGGGTCGATTGCCCCATTGCTCCCATCTCCTTTCGTCGCGCCAGGCCTGGGCCGGGCTTGGGCAGCCGTCTGGGCGACGCATCAGGCAAAGAGGCGCCGAGGCTGATCAGGCGGCGAGGTGCAACGCTGCCAATCGCTGGGCGCAGGTTCCATACGGGCCGAGGAGGAAGATCCCGAGCGCCGTGAAATAGCCGTCGAAATGCGAGAGCGATGGCCAATCCGTAGCGTTCAGCTCCACCGACGTTCCCAGCTCGAACCAGTTGATGGTGACGTGCGGGTAGAAGAGCCCACCTTGCGCCGGGTCGCCCACCGCGTCGAAGCCGGTCCGGCGGATGTTGTCGCCCGCCGGGCCTGACTCGTCGATCCGATCGCTCAGCGGCCGGCCGGCCGGGTCCCGCTCCAGCAGGAGATTGCCTCGCAGCGGGTTGACCACGGCAATGGTGTCGTCCTGCAGCTCCATCAGCCCCGTTGCGTCCGCGTAGCGGATTTCGAACGATCCCTCGTCCTCGTTGGAGCGGTATTCCGTTGCGCTGAGCCAGAGCCGCGGAGCCTTGGCGGCGACATCGAGGAGCGCCGCGTGCAATCCAGGCAGGTCACGAACCTGGACCGGCACCTGGTAGAGGGTGACGTGCGGCGTGAACGCCACTCGCGGCGTCACACCGTTCAACTGGATCACCGACGGATACCGGCCCGCCATTTGCGTGCTGAACGCGATGTAGCGGCTCGCGAGTTCCGCCTCGGGGATCAGCGCAAGGTTCAGCTCGCAGATCAACTGCTGGTCCATTTCCTTCTCCTTCGGTGAGGGGATGCGGAAGTCGTCTCACGCCGTGGTGGTCACCCGGAATGCGTGTCGGGCCAGACGAGGAGCACGGCACACGGGGCGTGGTCGAGGACGTAGCGGGCGGTGGGCCCGAGGCTGTGTGGCCCGGGGGAAAGGTCGAACGCCGGGCCTGCCGCGCGCCGCGCCTCCCGAGCCGGATGAAGCACGTTCGTATCGTCCACACCCCGACTGTGGGCCCCCCGGATGTCCTGCTATCACATGCTGATACGCGTCTTGAGAGCAGGTCAAGGAACTATTGCTCAGCGCCAGCCACAACAGCTACCGCGCGCTGGCCTGCCAGTGCGATCGGTAAGGGCCTGGCGTCGGCCACTGCTCTCCCCCGGCTTCCTCTGGGCTTCCCCTCATAGCGTGGAGACATCGCCTTAAAGGGAGGGGCGATGGCGGAGACACGCAGGAAGTTCGATCACGATTTCCGGGAGGGCGCGGTCCGGCTGGTCCGGGAGACGGGCAAGCCGATCGCGGAGATTGCCCGGGACCTGGGGATCAATGCTGGGACGCTCGGGAACTGGGTGAACGCTGACAAGCGCCGCCGCGGTGATGGGACCGGGGCGCTGGATGAGGATGGGCGGGCGGAGCTAGCCCGGCTGCGCAGAGAGAACGCCGAGCTGGCGATGGAACTTGATGTCTCAAGCGCGGCCAGCGGCAGCACGGCCGTCGCTTTCCCGGCAACCGCGGGGCGCCTTGCCTGTTTCACAGCGGTGGCTCGGTTGCGTGCAGCGCAAGGATGGTGATATCGGCAGTCTTCGGTGATGGGAAGCCAACCGAAGTCAGCACCTCTTCGAACTCCTCGCTAGCCCACCGCGTACGGACGCGCTCCTGCGACTCCCACACACCGATGATGTACAGGGCCCGGTCGCCGATCGCGCAGTGGTGGCGCAGTTCCCCGGCGCCGGTCGCGCCCCCGCGGCTCATGATTAGCGCATGCGCCCTGTCGTAGGCCTGCCGCAATTGGTCCACGTCGCCGTCGAAGCGGGCAATCAACATGACAGCCATTCCCTGCCTCCAAACGCCCCCATGGCCACGAGCAACTGTCACAGACTGTCGCGGGCCGGGCGCTGCTATCGAACGCGTTACTCACTCAGCGATAACCTTGCCAAGGGTCCGGGCTAGCGCTCTTCCGCTTGAGGCTGCGCTCCGGCGAACACCGGCGCGCCAAGCTGTTCCCTGAGTCCGAAGTCGTCGCGGTGGTTCCAGATCTCCACCACTTTTCCCTCATCTCCGAAACGGAAGATGTTGACCCCGGAGAAGGTAGCCCGCCTTCCCGTTGGGGCGATATCGCCCCAAGCACCGGAGTGCGTACCAGATGCAGTCCACCGGGCGGCGATGAGGTCGCCGTCGCCCAAGACGAGATCGACGCGCCATTGGAGGTCTGGAAACGCACGGCGGAACTGCTCGGCGATCAACGCCTGCCCCGCGGCTCCCGGTGGCGCCGTCGTCGGACGAAGGTCGTGACGGACGTAGTCGTCGGCGAACACCTCCTCCGTGAAAGCGACGTTTCCCCGGGCCCAGACCTCCTCATAGAAGCACCGCACGAGCGCCTTGTTCGCCTCCACATCCACCCGCCGATCCTACTGCGACGCGGCAGACGACACCGCGGGCGCAATCTCACTCGCTTCGGCTACGACGCTGGGCTCACGCCCGGTTCTGACCTGGGACTCCGCCGCATGTGCACTCGCACCGTGGTGCCAGCGGGCCCGGTGCGGATCTCCACTCGATCGCAGACCTGATACACGACCCAAAGCCCGCGGCCGCCGCCAGGCGCATCGGGGGCGGGCCGGACTCTGCCCGCCAGCGGATCGGTGATCTGACCCTGGTCCTGCACCTGGCAAATGACCTCATCATCGGTGACCCACATCGTCAGTGTCCCCGGCCCGCTGGTATGAG
>DASTBN010000706.1:0-3418 GCA_035712045.1 Pseudonocardiaceae bacterium | reverse complement strand
ACGGTTTGGGCGGTGCCGGGGTCGGGGGGAAGGATATCCGCCAGGCTGCGGATCAGCCCGAGAGGGCGAGCTGGCCCTCCCGGCGTGTCTCGCGCACGGAGCGCGCGGGATTGAACGTGGTCACCTTGCCGGTCACTGGGTCGGGAATTCGCGGCGGCAACGGCTTCGCCGGGTCCGGTGTGCCGATATAGAGCCATCCGAGCAGCGGCTCGCTCCGACGCAGGTCGAGCATCGTCCGGGCGTCCGCCGACTCGGTGAACGAGCCGGTTTTCCACATGGAACCATATCCCCGGTCGTGCAGCAGCAGCATCAGTGAGTTCGCCATACAGCAGGTCGCGGCGAATTGTTCCCACCGGGGAATCCGGTGATCGGACCGGGGGCAGAAGACGAGTGTGGCCAGCAGCGGCGCGCGCAGCGGGTGGGTCGCCGCTCTGCGCGACTCCGCCCGCGGGCAATCGGCAGCGAACGAGAAACCCAGGACCAGACGGCTGTGACCGCGCACGAGAATCCACCGCCAGGGCCGCAGCCGACCATGGTCGGGAGCCGTGGCGGCCGATTCCAGCAAGTGAATGAATTCCTCATCCGAGGGCGCTGGATCAATGAAGTTGTACTCACTTCTGCGGGTCCGGATCGCGGCCGCAAGTTCCATCCCGGAATCATCCTCCTCGCACGTACCCCGACCCGTTTCCACTGCCTGGACCGCTCTTGGCGGAGCTGCCGGAGGCGACAGTACGGCTTAGCAAGGTCACCCTTACCGAAGATGAGAACATTCGGTTCCGGCAGGCGCTCACAGGTAGATGCCAGAGGACAAAAAGCCCACTTGTTACCCCGGGGCCAGTCACTCTTAGGCCATTCGGAGCAGGCCACCCTCATGCTCCGGCGCGTCACGCCTGGCGGGCTACTGGGCTTTCAGCTGAGCTGAGGAGACAATCTGGTCGATGACACCCGCCGGGGGGGCACCCGCCAGATCGGACACCGTCACGAAGATCAGCGACGTCGGGACGGTGCCGGCCGACGCGACGCCGGTCTCGACGGCGGCGGTCACCGCCTGGAACTTTGCCTTCGCCGTGGTGAAGGCGAAGCGGACCTGGTAGCCAGTGCGGCCAGCGATCTGCAGCGGCCCCTGGCTGGTGACCGTGGCGGCCTCGACACCCTTCAGGGTGGCTACCGCTTGCTCACCGGCCTCCGCGGCCGCCTGGGCGTTGGCCGCCTGTGTGCTCAGCAAGCGGGCCATCGCGGACGCGCACCGGAGTTGCTCCGTGCAGTTATCCGGATACACCATCTGCAGGAGCTGGGGATCGGCCTGGTCGGCGATCTGATGCCAGCCGGTCGGGATGGCGACTGACAGGTCAGCCCCCGGCCCGGAAAGCCGTGTGTCACCCACACCCGCGGCGGCCACCGGGCCGGCGAATAGCACCGCCGAACCTGTCACGCCTACGGTGACGACGGCGATATGACGTGCGAAACCCATCGCTCCCCCCTCCAGCGACCAAAACGAGACTCAGGATAAGCCCCCCGGCCCGCCGTTATCTGGTGAGCGGGGTGAAAATACGTGGCCGGTCGCGACATACTTCGTAGTGGCTCGCCGCACACTTAGGTATCAGCGGCTGAGCCCGTCCCGGAACCCCGGAGACGCCGCCCAGTGATTCGGAGGCGCTCGTCAGCGAGGGGTCGATCCCCCGCGCGGATCCTCCGATCGACCGCAGTGAGCCGGCGATGTCAGCCACTTGACCCGGGACCGGCTTCAGGGAGGCGTCGATGCCACCCAGCGACCCGTTGATCGAGCGGATGTAATCCGGCAGGGACTGGACGTTACCCGTGGCACCCGCCACCGAGTTAGACGCCGTGTACAGGCCGTTGTCAATCGATTCGAGTGCCCGGACGATGCCGATCAGGAAACCGATGACGACGATCACGACGATGAGGCCGAGCGCGGTGAAGATCCACAGAAACCGGGCGAATGAGGCGCCGGTGTCGTCCCCTGGTCCCCGTGCCATTGTCCGTCCTCCCCAAGCCGACGGCGGGCGGATTCATCACGCACATTAGCATCGAGACACGTCAGGCGGCTGTTCGGTTACGTCACGCCCGCCGGGACGTGAGGTCCTTCCGCCCGGGATACCAGGGACTTTCGGCCCTCCCGGCGGTGCGGGCTATGCCCGAGGGTTGCGCTTTACTCGCCAACGTCGGGGGACGCCGATGCACGACTCCGGGGGGTCAGAGGTTCTCCACAGCCAAGAGTGCCTGCGCCTGCTGGCGACGGTGCCGATTGGCCGCGTCGTCTTCACCGACCAAGCGCTGCCCGGCGTGCTCCCGGTCGCCTTCCTGCTGCACGACGGGATGATCGTGCTGCGGACCCGCGATGGCAGCAAGCTCTCCGCCAAGGCCCGCGACACGGTCGTGGCGTTCGAAGCGGACGAATTCGATATCGAGACCCGGACGGGCTGGAGTGTCACGGTCATCGGTCACGCCCGGCATATCCGCAACGGCAGCGGACTCGCCGAGCTCCGCGCGCTGGAGGAGAGTCCCCGGGCATCCGGGCGGGGCGAGCATCTCATCGGGATCAGCGCTGAGATCGTCAACGGCTTCCGGATCATGGCCACGAACGCCGCGACCTAAGCCCCCGCCGTTGGGTCTTGGCGTTGCCGCGGAGCCCATGCCAGGCTGACGTGATCAGGACAACCGCGTCACGTGCCGGAGCGACGATGTCAAGTTCATCCACCACTGGCCTGGGTGGGTTGCGATTGGACGAATTGCTCAAGGAGGTGCACGACCGTCTCGCCGAGATCGCCAAGACGAGAGACCGGCTGGAGGGGCTGGTCGATGCGGTCATGGCGGTCGGCGCCGGGCTGGAACTCGACTCCACCCTGCGGCGGATCGTCCAGGCAGCCGTCGATCTGGTCGATGCCCGTTATGGCGCGCTGGGGGTGCTCGGCCCGGATGAGCGCCTGTCGGAATTCGTCTATGTCGGCATCGACTCCGAGCAGCGGGCGAGGATGGGGCACCTGCCCCAGGGGCGGGGGCTGCTCGGGGTGCTGATCGAGCATCCGGAGGTGATCCGGCTGCCCGACCTCGGCCAGCATCCGGCGTCCGTGGGATTCCCGCCCAACCATCCCCCGATGAGCAGCTTCCTCGGAGTGCCCGTGCGGGTGCGCAATGAGGTGTTCGGCAATCTGTACATGACCGAGAAGCAGAACGCCGCCGAGTTCACCTCCGACGATGAGGTCGTCTTGCACGCCCTGGCCGCGGCGGCTGGTGTCGCCATCGAGAACGCCCGGCTGTTCGAGCAGGCCCGGATGCGGCAGCGCTGGCTGGAGGCGTCGTCGGAGATCCGCGCGGAGTTGCTGGGCGGCGCGTCCACAGAGGCCGCGCTGAGCTTGATCGCCCAGCGAGCCCAGGAGCTGTCGGTCGCCGATGAAGT
>DASTBN010000705.1:0-4674 GCA_035712045.1 Pseudonocardiaceae bacterium | reverse complement strand
CCTGGGTGCAGCGGGCGGTCCTTTATAGGACCTCCACGTCAGGATCCGATAAGAGGTATCCGTGATACTCGCCGGGGACCCTCGGCCCTGCCGGGACTGGGCCCGATTCGCCCGATTTGGCGCCCAGGGCTCGGCCCGCTGCTGACCGGGATCACGGGTCTGGTCGTCGATCGTCGTTCCAGCGGTTACACCGCGCTGGGACCCCGGCCGGACGCGGTCACTCACCACAAACAAGCGGCGCAAGGGCCAGCTCGCGAGGCCACTAGCCAGGCACCGATACCGCCGATCCGAAGCGGGCCAAGGCCTCCTCGAGGAGGGTCTCGACGATCTGGTGCTCGGGGACGGTTTTGATGACCTCGCCGCGGACGAAGATCTGGCCTTTGCCGTTGCCGGAGGAGACGCCGAGATCGGCCTCGCGCGCCTCCCCGGGGCCGTTGACCACACAGCCCATGACGGCGATGCGCAGCGGGACCGGGAAACCCTCGAACGCGGCGGTGACCCGCTCGGCGAGGGTGTACACGTCGACCTGCGCCCGGCCGCAGGACGGGCAGGACACGATCTCCAGGCGCCGGGGCCGCAGGCCGAGGGACTCCAGGATCTGCTGGCCGACCTTGACCTCCTCGACCGGTGGCGCGGACAGCGACACGCGAATGGTGTCGCCGATCCCCTCGGCCAGCAGCACGCCGAAGGCCACGGCGGACTTAATGGTGCCCTGGAACAGCGGCCCGGCCTCGGTGACGCCGAGGTGCAGCGGGTAGTCGCAGCGCCCGGCCAGCCGGCGGTAGGCGGCGATCATGACGAGCGGGTCGTGGTGCTTGACGGAGATCTTGATGTCGCGGAATCCGTGCTCCTCGAACAGGGAGCACTCCCACAACGCGGACTCGGCCAGAGCCTCCGGGGTGGCGCGGCCGTGCTTGGCCAGCAGCCGCGGGTCCAGCGAGCCGGCGTTCACTCCGATCCGGATCGGCACCCCGGCAGCGGCGGCGGCAGCGGCGATCTGCGCGACCTTGTCGTCGAAGCGCTTGATGTTGCCCGGATTGACCCGGACCGCGGCACACCCGGCGTCGATAGCGGCGAAAACGTACCGGGGCTGGAAGTGGATGTCGGCGATCACCGGGATCTGTGACTTCGCCGCGATGGCCGGCAGTGCGTCCGCGTCGTCCTGGCTGGGTACCGCGACCCGCACGATCTGGCAGCCCGCTGCGGTGAGCTCAGCGATCTGCCGCAGGGTCGCGTCGATGTCAGAGGTGCGGGTGGTGGTCATGGACTGCACCGAGACCGGCGCGTCGCCGCCGACGGGCACGTCACCGACCATGACCTGGCGGGACACCCGGCGCGGCAAAGCCGGTGACACGGGCATACCCAGATCGACCGATCCCATCTCTTCTCCTTCGGTTCCGATGAACCATCACGGGTGGTGGCAGAAGGAAGCGGCATTGGTAACGGTATGCAAGTCCTCCACCGCCGACGCGTAAAAAGCCTTCTCGACTTCGGTCCGCGGCTCGAATTTACTTACTGTGACATAGATGCCCTCCAGCGCGGCGGAGGCCCGGGGGCTCCCCTCACCCCGCCTCAGCGAGGGCCATTCGTCTTCGACCACCGCGTGTACGTACTCCCCAGCCGCTTGCTTGATCGGCCTTCGCGCATTGTAAGGAAACGAATCGGCGGCACGCACGATAACAGATACGATGATGGCCAGGGCGGTCGCGCCACCGACGACGAGCAGGACTAAGCCGGGTGTGGAAAAGTAGTTGACGAGATAAAGCGTCATGATCGTCGTGCCGCGAGGGGCAGCGTGAAGTGGATGTCCTCGCGGGTGGTCTCGCGCTCGACCACGGTGAGGTCCCCGGGCTGGCCGCCGCCGGCAATCCCACCCAACGCGGCGATGACCGCATCGACCAGCCTCGGCGGGGCGGAGGCACCAGCGGTCAGCCCGACCACCCCGACTCCCTCCAGCCATTCCGGGCGAATGTCAGCGGGGTCGTCGATGAGATAGCTGGGGACGCCGTGACGGGCCGCGAGCTCCACCAGCCGCTGGGAGTTGGAGGAGTTCGCCGACCCAACCACCAGGACCAGATCCGACTCTTCGGCGATCGCGCTGAGCGCGTCCTGGCGGTTGGTCGTGGCGTAGCAGATGTCATCGGAGGCCGGGCCGCGCAGCGCCGGGAACCGCGCTGAGAGCGCCTGGATGATCTCGGCTGTCTCGCCCACGGCCAGAGTGGTCTGCGTCAGGTAGGACACCCGCGCGGGATCGGCGACTCGCAGCTCCGCGACATCGGCGACCGTCTGCACCAGCACCATCCGATCCGGCGCCTCGCCGAGGGTGCCCTCGACCTCCTCTTGACCGGCGTGGCCGATCAGGATCACGGTGTCGCCCCGCGCGGCGAACCGGCGGGCCTCGGCGTGCACCTTGGTCACCAGCGGGCAGGTCGCGTCGATCGCCTCCAGCCCCCGGGCTGCTGCATCGGCCCGCACCGCCGGGGACACCCCATGAGCGGAGAACACCACGGTGGCCCCGTCCGGAACGGCGTCCAGCTCATCGACGAACACCGCACCGCGGGCTTCGAGCTCAGTCACCACATGGGTGTTGTGCACAATCTGCTTGCGGACATAGATCGGGCCACCGCGCGTTTGAAGTAACCGCTCGACGACCGCGATCGCGCGTTCCACCCCCGCGCAGAACGACCGCGGGGAGGCCAGCAGGACGGTGAGGGACATGGGGGTTCCTCCAGCGAGCACTTCCAGCGGAATCAACAGTCGCGGTGGGTGGCTAGCTGAGCGAGCGACCCCAGTTCCGCGGCGGCTCGCGGCGCCGGATTGGCTCGAGCCAGGTCCCGCATAGCGCGGGCCACCAGATCGTCAGCTTGAGCCTGGCTCCAGGCCCGCCCGCCCGCGCGCTCGATCAGCTCAGCGGCATGGACCAGATCGGTTTCGGATAGCGGTTCCTGCCGGTGGTAGAGCGCGGCCAGCTCCCGCCCGGCCGCGGTCGGCGAGTTCAGCGCGGCCACCACTGGGAGGGACTTCTTGTGGCTGCGCAGGTCCGAATGGACCGGCTTGCCGGTCACCGCCGGGTCTCCCCAGATCCCTAGCAGATCGTCCACGTGCTGGAACGCCAAACCCAGCTGCACTCCGAAGGCACGCAGACACCCGGCTCGCTCCGCGCCCGCGCCCCCGAAGAGCGCGCCCAGCGCGCACGCGCATCCCAGCAGGGCTGCGGTCTTCCCCTCAGCCATCCGCACGCACTCGGCTGGCTCGACCTCCACCCGTGTCTCGAAAGACAGATCCGCGCTCTGGCCATCCAGCAGGGCCTGCACCGCGGCGCTGAGCATCCGGGTCCCCTCGATCGCCGCGGTGTGCCCGCTGCCGGCGAGCACATCCAGGGCCAGGGCCAGCAGGGCGTCCCCGGCCAGGATCGCCGCGTTGACCCCGAACACGCTCCACGCCGTGGGCCGGTGGCGGCGGGTCAGGTCACCATCCATCACGTCGTCGTGCAGCAGCGTGTGGTTGTGCACCAGCTCCACCGCGACCGCGGCCGGCACAGCGGCGTCCGCCGCGGCGCCGACGGCCGCAGCGCTGAGCATGGCCAGTGCTGGCCGGATCGCCTTGCCCCCGTTCACTCGCGCCGGGTGACCATGCTCGTCCCACCAGCCCAGGTGGTAGCCGGCGATGCGCCGCATCGAGGGCGGCAGCTCCCCGACCGCCGCGCGCACGGCGGGCTCGACCAGGCCGCGGCTCCACGCGAGCACCTCGGGTGCTGGGCGGCCTTCCGCCAGCCGCACATCCACGCCTGTCACGGCTCCCCCTTAACGGCCGATCTCGACGTTCTCCAGGATCCCCAGCGCGTTGGGAACCAGCACGGCCGCCGAGTAGTAGACGCTGACCAGGTACGAGATGATCGCTTTGTCGTCGATCCCCATGAACCGGACGTTGCACCCGGGCTCGACCTCATCGGGAATCCCGGTCTGGTACAGCCCGATCACGCCCTCGTCGTCCAAGCCGGTGCGCATCGCGAGGATCGAGCTGGTGCGGTGCTCCGTGATGGGGATCTTGTCGCAGGGGAAGACGGGCACCCCGCGCCACGCTCTCACCTGGCGGCCCTCGACCTCGACGGTCGGCGGGTAGATACCCCGCCGGTTGCATTCCCGGCCGAACGCGGCGATGGTCCGCGGGTGCGCGAGGAAGAACCGGGTCTTGCGCCGGCGGGCGAGCAGCGCATCCATGTCGTCCGGGGAGGGCGGGCCAGTGCGGGCATGGATGCGCTGCGTGGGATCAGCGTTGTGGAGCAGTCCGAAGTCCTGGTTGTTGATCAGTTCGTGTTCCTGGCGTTCCCGCAGGGCCTCCAGGGTCAGCCGCAGCTGCTGCTCGGTCTGGTCCATGGGATCGCTGTACAGGTCCGCTACCCGGGTGTGCACCCGCAGCACGGTCTGGGCCACGCTGAGCTCGTACTCCCGGGGCTCGGTCTCGTAGTCGACGAACGTGCCCGGGAGCTCCGGTTCCCCGGTGTGTCCCGCGCTCATCGCGATAGCCGCCTCACCGTGCTTGTTCTGGGGCCGGCTGAGCTGGGTCCGGTACCGCTCGAGGTGGGCCCGCAGCGGCGCGGATCGCTCAAGCGTCTCCTCGAAGGCCCCCCGGGGCAGGACCAGCACGGTGCCCGCGGATGCCGCGGTGACCGTG
>DASTBN010000704.1:0-4854 GCA_035712045.1 Pseudonocardiaceae bacterium | reverse complement strand
AGCAATTCCCGGCCTATAAGAAGGGGCTCGGCGTGATGCTGAGCTTCGAGGCGCCCGTCTCAGCTAGCTCGATCACTGTGGTCACCCCCAGCGCGGGCACCGTCGTCGAGATCCGCGCCGCAGCGTCCCCGAACCCCCGCCTGGGCCAGACAACCTTGGTTGGCACCGGGACCCTCAAATCGGGCAGCAACCAGATCCCGCTGCGCGCCGCGCCGCCCACGCGGTACCTGCTGGTGTGGATCACCACCCTGGGTGGCCGGGACGGCCACCGCCAGTCCAAGATCAGCGATCTCCAGATCCAGCAGCGCGCCACCTAGGCGATCTCCCCGGCGTCCCCGGGGCGAGCTAACGATCTTCCAGGTAGATCCCGCAACCGCATTACGGTCATGACTTCCCAGGCTGCCATGACGGCGGCGGGGAACATCGGTCCGTAGGATCGTGTTGTGGCAGGCGTGAATGAGCAAATCCGGAACGTGATCATCATCGGGTCGGGCCCGGCCGGGTATACCGCAGCGGTCTACACCGCGCGGGCCCAGCTGGATCCGCTGGTGTTCGAGGGCAGCCGGTACGGTGGCGCCCTGATGACCACCACCGACGTGGAGAACTATCCAGGGTTCCGTGACGGGATAATGGGCCCGGATCTGATGGAGCAGTTCCGCGCCCAAGCCGAGCGCTTCGGGGCCGAGTTGCTCTCCAAGGACGTGACTTCGGTCGAGCTGGCCGGTGAGCTTAAGCGCGTGAGCGTCAACGGGACTACCTACCTAGCCCGGTCGGTGATCCTCGCGATGGGAGCGCAGCCCCGCTATCTGCTGGTTCCCGGTGAGCAAGAGCTACTCGGGCGCGGCGTCAGCTCGTGCGCGACCTGTGATGGGTTCTTCTTCCGTGACCAGGACATCGCCGTGATCGGCGGTGGCGACTCGGCGATGGAAGAGGCCACCTTCCTGACCAGATTCGCGAACTCGGTGACCGTGGTACACCGGCGCGATGAGTTCCGCGCCTCGAAAATCATGCTGGAGCGCGCCCGGAACAACGACAAGATCAGCTGGCGGACGGGGGTGACGGTCGAGAAGGTGCTCGGTGACGGCGGCGTCAGCGGCCTTGAGCTCTCCGACGGCACCACCCTGGACGTCACCGGGGTGTTCGTGGCGATCGGGCATGACCCGCGCAGTGAACTGGTCCGCGACCAGGTGGACACCGACGCCGAGGGCTACGTGCGGGTGAACGCGCCAGGCACAGCGACCAGCGTGGACGGTGTCTTCGCCGCTGGTGACCTGGTGGACCGGACCTACCGGCAGGCGGTCACCGCTGCGGGCACCGGCTGCTCCGCCGCGATTGACGCCGAACGCTGGCTGGCCGAGCACGCGGCCGAGCAGACGGGGCAGCGGGCGGCGGAGTTCGTCGGCGGCGGCTATGGTCCCACACCTTAATCATCACACCGAGCACCAGGGTTCCGCACACAGGAGATGAAATGGCAGACAAATCAACCGTGACCGTTACCGACCAGTCGTTCGCCGATCAGGTTCTCCGCAGAGACAAACCGGTACTGGTGGACTTCTGGGCGAACTGGTGCGGGCCGTGCAAGATGGTAGCGCCCGTGCTGGAGGAGATCGCCTCGGAGCACAGTGAGATCACCATCGCCAAGATGGACATCGACGCCAACCCGAAGACCCCCCGGAACTACAAGATCATGTCAATTCCCACCATGATCCTGTTCTCGGGCGGTGAACCAGTGAAGCAGATCGTCGGCGCCAAGCCCAAGGCCGCACTGCTGAACGATCTCGCTGACTATCTAGACTGACAGGCCGCAGGCAACCAATTACCCTGGCGGCGCGTCCTGCACGGTCGGGTGAGCCCATTCACCCCTGGGTTATGGCACGCACCGATGAAGTCGATCACGAAGTGAGGGTGAATGCAGCTGCTGCGCTGCGGCGACACCGGACCAGCGGTATCGGAACTCCGGGCGATGCTGACCTCGCAGGGTCTGCTCCCGCTACCGCCAGGCGCAAGAGCGGACGATGTCTTCGACGTCTCCGTCGAGCGCGCGGTGCGGGCGTTCCAGCAGCGGCGCGGGCTGATCACTGATGGGATCGTGGGGCTGGCTACCCGCCAGGCGCTGTCCGATGCGCGCCTGGAGCTCGGGTGCCGGCCACTCAGTTACCTTGTGAGCTGCCCGATGCGCGGTGACGATGTGTGCACACTGCAGGAACGGCTCCTTGAACTGGGCTACGACGCCAATCGCGCGGACGGCATCTTCGGCGCGGCGACCGAGGCGGCGCTGCGCAGCTTCCAGCGTGATTACGGCCTGCTGGTGGACGGGATGTGCGGGCCGGCCACGCTGCGGGCGCTGCGCCAGCTGCAGCCCAAGGTTCGCGGTGGACGGCCGGTGATGCTCCGCGAGCAGGAGTTGCTTCGCCGTTCCGGCCCGGCGCTGCGCGGTAAGCGGATCATCATCGATCCCTGCCATGGCTGCCACCAGCACGGTGTGGTGGCGGGCGATGCCCGTGAGGCTGATCTGATGTGGGATCTGGCTCAGCGCCTGGAGTCCCGGATGGCCGCGACCGGGATGGCGCCACGGCTGTCCCGGGCTCAGGACACCTGCCCCACCGAAGCGGAGCGGGCCGCCTTCGCCAACACCGCCGGTGCCGATCTGGTGCTGTCCCTGCACACTGACAGCCACCCCACCGCGCTGGCGCACGGCGTCGCCACGTTCCACTTCGGGACCGGCAACGGCGTGACGTCCACCATGGGTGAGGCGCTCGCCGGGTTCCTTCAGCGCGAGCTCACCGTGCGCACCGGGATGCTCGACTGCGGCACCCACCCCAAGACCTGGGAGTTGCTCCGGCTGACCCGGATGCCGGCGGTCCGCGTCGAACTGGGCTACCTCACCAACCCCGGAGACCGCCGCAAACTCCTGGACCCGGCAGTCCGCGACGTGATCGCCGAGGGCATGCTGGTCGCCGTCAAGCGGCTCTACCTGCTCGGTGAGAACGACCAGCCCACCGGCACCTTCACCTTCGCCGACCTGCTGAGGGGCGAGCTAACTCGCTCGTGAACACATCCCCGGGCGGCCACGTTTCGGCCGGAGGCGATAGGCGCGACAGAATGGGAGCTCTACCGGGGTAGGGAGTAGCGCTCACCAGACTGCGCGAGGCCACCGTCGGCGGTCCGCCGCAAAGCCATGAACGTCAGCAGCTCCGGGCGTACCCCGGCGCTGATCAGCTCAGCACTACTCAACGGCCTGACGCGACCGTGTGCCTGCCGGTCTCTCGCGGCCGTGTCGGCGCCGGTAGCGGGGGAGGCCGCGACGGTCGAGTCGCTGCGCGCTCCGCTCATCGTGATCTCCTCAGCCGTCCACCGTGGAATGGCCAGACCGGCGGCTCAGCATCGGGGCACCGCCGGTCCGGCCATGACCCCAATTGCCTGCGGGCGGGCTGCGGCTGATCAGGGCTGGACAGAGTCAAGCAGGGCACCACATCGAAATGCAAGCTTTCATACCAATGCTTCTATAAGACTACTCATTATGGTTAACTCATTCTGAAATGAGCCCAGAAATGATTTCATTCCGGGGTGTAGGATTCCCTCACGGTGAGAGAGGTGGACGATGACCGAGGCCATCACGACGACGGGCTCGACCGTGCCCCGTCGGCAACTCGGCCGATATCTGCGGGACCTGCGAAACTCTTCGCGGCTCACCGTGCGCGTGGCGGCGGCGCGGCTGGAGTGGTCCGAGGCCAAGATCTGGCGCATTGAGACCGGCCAGACCGCCCTGCGCAGCCTCGACGTGGAGGCCATGTGCAAGATTTACGGCGCTTCGCCGGAGACCACCGAAGGTCTCATGGGCCTGGCCAAGGAGACCAAGGCCCGCGGCTGGTGGCACTCCTACGGCGACGTCATCCCCGAGTACTTCGACGTCTACATCGGATTGGAGGAAGCCGCATCCCAGATCAGCTGGTACGAGTCCGAGCTAGTACCCGGCCTACTGCAGACCGAGGACTATGCCCGCGCCGTGATCGAAGCCCACAATCCCGGCCTCGACAATGCTCAGATCGAGCAGCGAGTCCGCGTCCGCATTGCCCGGCAGGCTCTGCTCACTAGAGTCACCAGCCCGCCAGTGCTGCAGCTGGTGCTCAACGAGGCCATCTTGCGCCGCCCGATCGGGAATCACGACGTGATGGCCCGCCAGCTGGAGCGGCTGGCCGAAGCAGGTCGGCTGCCCACCGCGTCGATCCGGGTGATCCCCTTCAGCGCCGGGCTACACTGCGGAGTCATGTCCGGGCCGTTCGAGATCCTACGGTTCCCGCTACATAGCAATGGTCAGACGACCGAGCCACCCATCGTGTACGTCGAGAGCTTGACCGGCGCGCTGTACCTGGACAAGCACCGCGAGCTCGACCGCTACAACACCACCTTCACCAACATCTGGGAGACGGCTCTGGACGAGCAGGCTTCCCAGGAGCTGATCACTCAAGTGACAAGGGAGCTAGGAACATGAGCACCACCGACCTGTCCAGCGCCACCTGGCGCAAGAGCACCCGCAGCAACGGCGAAGCGAGCTGCGTGGAGGTCACCGACCTCGACAGCGGCCACTACGCCGTCCGCGACTCCAAGAGCCCCACCGGCCCCGCCCTGCTCATCACCCCCACTCAGTGGGCGGCCTTCACCACCGCCCTCCGCGCAGGCGAACTCGCCTGAATCCCCGTGCATGATCACTGTTTGGGCAGGCACGGCACGCTGAATCCGCTCCGTCAGCCCCGCAGCGGGATCGCCCACCAGCCGATCAGGCCCGCCCCAAGGAAGTGGGGACCATGCCCACCACCGATCTGTCCAGCGCCACCTGGCGCAAGAGCACCCGCA
>DASTBN010000703.1:0-8419 GCA_035712045.1 Pseudonocardiaceae bacterium | reverse complement strand
CGCAGGCCCGTCCAGCTTGATCCGGCGCCGCGCTCACCGGCATAGGCGCCGCGCAGCCCGCTGAGGAGTTCATCGTGTCCGAGGTCCGCCTGGCCGCCGAGCCACGCACCGAGTTCGGCAAGGGCGCCGCCCGCCGCACCCGGCGCGCCGGAAAAATCCCCGCAGTGCTCTACGGGCACGGCAGCGACCCGCTGCATGTGGCGCTGCCCGCCCTGGAGTTCGCCAGAGTGCTGCGCGATCAAGGCAGCAACGCCGTGCTCACCCTGGATCTGGGCGGGAGGCGTCAGCTCGCGCTGACCAAGACCGTCACCGTGCATCCGATCCGGCGCCATATCGAGCATGTCGATCTGCTCATCATCCGGCAAGGTGAGAAGGTCGTGGTGGACGTCCACATCGTCGTCACCGGCAACGCCGCCCCCGGCAGCCTGGTCACCCAGGAACTGACCAGCCTCCAGGTCGAGGCGGACGCGCTGGCGATTCCCGAAGAGATCGAGGTGTCTGTGCAGGACGCCGGGGTCGGCACCCGCGTGCTGGCCGCCGACGTCACCTTGCCACCAGGTGTGGAGCTGCGAGCCGACCCCGAGCAGCTCGTGATCAACGTCGTGGCGGCACCGACGGCCGAAGACCTCGGGACCGAGGAGGCCACCGAGGCCCAGGCGACCGCCGAGTAGGTCTCCAGGTAGCTCAGACGATGACGCTGTGACCGCTTCAAACGCCGCCGACTGGACCGCCGGTGACATCGCGTTAGTCGTGGGCCTGGGCAACCCCGGGCCCAGCTACGCGGGTAACCGGCACAACGCCGGGTTCATGGTGGTAGACGAGCTGGCGCACCGGGTGGGCGGGCGTTTCTCCTCGCACAAAGCCGGGGTGGACGTGCTGGAAACGCGACTGGCCGGGCAGCGGGTAGTGCTGGTCCGCCCTCGCTCGTTCATGAATGTCTCGGGCCCAGCGGTGGCCGGGGCGTCACGGTATTTCAAGGTTCCGCCTGCCGACGTGGTGGTCGTGCATGACGATCTCGATCTGGATCACGGCGTGCTGAGGCTCAAACGCGGCGGCGGCGAGGGCGGGCACAACGGGTTGCGCTCGATCACGGCGTGCCTGGGCAGTAAGGATTATCTGCGGGTGCGTTTCGGTATCGGCCGGCCTCCGGGGCGGATGGACCCGGCCGACTACGTGTTGCGCGACTTTTCCGCCGAGCAGCGCCGTGACCTCGACGTGCTGGTGGCCCGCTGCGCCGACGCGGTTGAGCAGCTCCTCGCCCAGGGCCTGTCCGCCACCCAGAACCAGCTGCACTGACCCCGAACTGATGACACGCGAGGTAGATAGTGCGGGACTGGCGGGAGCTCCGCGAGGAGATCGCCCTCTGGGAGGATGACTTCACCTTGGTGGTCAATAAGCCACCTGGCCTGTCCGTCATGGGTGAGCGCCACGACACGGACCTTGTCACCATCGCGGCCGATGCCGGTGAATCCCTCCGCTGGGTCAATCGCATCGACAAGGTGACCTCGGGCGCGGTGGTGCTGGCGAAAACGCTGGAAGCTCACGGCGCGCTCACTCGCCAGTTCGCGAAGCGCGCGGTGGACAAAGGCTATCTGGCGATATGCCAGCCGGGCGGCCTTCCGGAGAAAGGTGTCATCGACCTCCCGCTCTTCACCGCGGGCAGCGGCAGAGTCCGGGTAGCGGCCGAACGGCAGCATATCGAGCGTGATCCGGCGGCCGGAAGATGGTATGTCAAACCTGACAATCTGCTGCCGCGCCGCAGCTACCCATCGCGCACCAATTACGTCAACCTGTGGGACGATAGCCAGCGTGTCGTCGTGCTGGCGATGCCCGTGACTGGCCGACGGCATCAGATTCGCGTTCATTTAGCGTGGATCGGTCACGCCATCATCGGCGACCCGCTGTTCAACAAGAAGGCCGATACGTCAATTCCGCGCGCGTATCTCCATTCATTGCGCATCGCCTTCACTACGGCGGGGTCCAGGCCCAGATGGATCGAGGTCAACGCGCTGCCGGGCACTGACTTCTGGGAGCCTGTCCGCGAACACCTCGCGCCCCGTTCGCCCGATGACATTCTTACAGTGGCGAAAATAGCCCTTAATAACCAAGACACGGCGGAGTCCGCCCATACGGCGACTCGCCCTAATTAACGGTCGGGCACGACGATCTAGATTATCTACGGGTGCGCTTCGGCATCGGCCGACCACCAGGACGGATGGGTCCGGCCGACTATGTGTTACGCGACTTCTCCCACTTAAGCAGCGCCGTAACCTCGACGTGCTGGTGACCCGCTGCGCCGACGCCGTTGATCAGCTCCTCGCCCAGGGACTGTCCGCCGCCCAGAACCAGCTGCACTGACCGCAAACTGAGTTGCTGCTCCCGCGTATTTAGGGTGCCATGTCATCGGGTGTGGGGAGGGGTGATGGCCAGGGTCTTCATCAGCTATGCCAGCGCTGACTGGGAGTGCGCAAGTGAGTTGCACGACTGGCTGGTTGCCAAAGGCCACAAGGTGTTTCGGTATCAAGACCCGGACGATGGCATCGCGATCGGCGAGGAGTGGGCTAAGCGGCTGCATGAACGGCTGCGCTGGGCCGACGTGGTGGTCTGTGTGGTCACCTCCGCGGCAGTGACATCGACGTGGTGTACAGCCGAGGTCAGCATTGCCAAGTCCTGGGGCAAGCGGCTGCTGCCGGTCCTTGCTGAGCCGGAGGTGAGTCACCCGCTGCTGGCATCTGAGCAGTACGCCGACCTCACGCGGGACCCTGACGCGGCTCGTGCGGCGCTGGTGGGGGCGTTGCGCCGGGTTGATGCCGCCGGGGGATTCGGGTGGACGGACGATAAGTCGCCGTTTCCGGGGCTGCGCCCGTTGAACATTGACGAGCATCGGGTGTTCTTCGGTCGCAGCGGCGAGGTGGCGGAGCTGGCCGGGTTGGTGGAGTCCCTCGCCGAGCGGACCGAACAGGCGGTGCTGCTGGTGGTGGGCCCCTCGGGATGCGGCAAGTCCTCGCTGGCCCGGGCCGGCCTGTTGCATGCGATCGCCGACGATCCGGGCTGGTTGACGCTGGCCCCGGTGCTGCCGGGCGCTGACCCGGTGGCCGCGCTAGCTCGGGAGTTGGCCTTTGCAGCACGGGTGATCGATCTGGATTGGACTGTCGAGCACGTCCACCAACAGCTTGACACGCATGGTCTGACGGCGCTGGCGGATGACCTGCTGCTGGCCGCTCCCGGTGCTCGGCGGCAACGGTTGCTGATTGTGGTGGATCAGTTTGAGGAGCTGCTCACCCAGGCTGAACCCACCGATCGGGCCAGGTTCGTCAAATTGCTGCGCCCGGCGCTTTCCGATTCGGTGCAGGTGGTCGCGATACTCCGAGCGGAGTTTCTCGACCAGCTACTGGGCGACGCTAACCTGGCGGTATTGCCGACCCATCCCTACGTGCTGCGGCCTTTGCACCGCGAGGCGCTCCGGACCGTGATAGAAAGCCCAGCCGAGCTAGCTGGCATCGGTGTGGACAAGGATCTGGTGTCCCGGCTGGTCGACGACACCGGCAGCGGGGGAGCACTGCCGCTGTTGGCGTTCACCTTGGCCCGGCTTGCCGACGGGGTCGCCCGCGGTGGGAAGCTTTCCCAGAAACATTACGACGAGCTCGGAGGCGTGCAGGGCGCGCTGACTCGCCAGGCCAATATGGCCCTGGTTGAGGCGACCGCAGCCAGTGGCAGGCCTCCTGCGGAGGTCATTGCCGGATTATTGCGGTTGGTCACCGTGGATGAACAGGGTCGTCCCACCCGATGGCGAGTCGGCCGCAAGGAGTTGCCAGAACCGGTGCGCCGGGAACTGGACGTCTTTGTCACCCGGCGGCTGGTGACCAGCGACACCGACCACGACGACGCGGTGATGGAGGTGGCCCACGAAGCATTTCTCTCCACCTGGCCCCCGCTAGCCCAAGCGATCAAGGAAAACGCCTCGGCGCTCCGAGCCCGCCGCGCGGTCGAGCAGGCCGCTACCGAATGGGACCACGGGGGCCGCCCGCCGACGCGGTTGTGGGAACGCGGCCAGCTCGCCGCCGCCCTGGCCGACACCGGGGCCCACCTCCGCACCCGCAACCTGGTCACCGATCGCGTCGATCTCAGCCCGACGGCCGGTGAGTTCCTGCGCACCAGCATCCGCCGTGACCGGCTCCGGCGGGGGCGCGCCATCATCGTTCTGTCGGTGCTGCTCATTCTGGCTGTGGTCGCGGCTGGCATCGCCGTGGCCACGCAGCGCGCCGCAGAGCGAGAACGCAATGTCGCGGTGTCCCAAAGGGTCGCGGCCCAGGCCCTGGAACTGCGTGCCACAAACCCAGCCCTCGCCGCCCGGCTCAGCGTGGCCGCATACCGGCTTGTGCCCACCGAGGAAGCCCGCAGCAGCCTGCTCAGCACCGTTGCCAACCCCGACGTCACACGGTTGATCGGCCACACCAGCGCCGTCAAAGGGGTGGCCTTCAGCCCGGACGGGCACACCCTGGCCAGCGGCAGCGACGACCGGACCGCGCGGCTGTGGGATATCAGCGTTCCCCATCATGCCCGGTTGCTAAGCACCCTCACCGGCCACGCCAGCTACGTGCCCTCGGTGGCTTTCAGCCCCGACGGGACTACTCTGGCCACCGTCAGTGACGATGGCACCTCACAGTTGTGGGACATTCATGATCCGCGCCGACCCAGCCTGCTGGGCGTCCTCACCGGCGATGTCGGCTACTCGGTGGCCTTCAGCCCCGATGGCCATATCCTGGCCACCGGCAGCAGCAAAGGCAGAGCCGCCAGACTGTGGGATATCCGCGACCCCCGCCAGCCCAGCCTGCTCGCAACCCTCACCGGCCACACCGCCGAGGTCTCCTCGGTGGCCTTCAGCCCCGACGGGCGCACCCTGGCCACCGCCGGTGACGAGGACAGGACCGCGAGACTGTGGGATATCCGCGACCCCCGCCAGCCCAGCCTGCTCGCAACCCTCACCGGCCATACCGGCGGCGTCTCCTCGGTGGCTTTCAGCCCCGACGGGCACACCCTGGCCACCGCCAGTTACGGGGACAGGACCGCGCGGCTGTGGGATGTCCACGACCTCCATCAGCCCAGCCTCCTCGCGACTATCGCGGGCTACACCGGCGGCGTCTCCTCAGTGGCGTTCAGCCCCGACGGGCACACCCTGGCCACCGCCAGTCAAGACACCACTGTCCGGCTGTGGGAGGTCAGCGATCCACGCCAGCCCAGCCCGCTCAGCCCTTTAACCGGCCACACCAACTTGGTCTACTCGGTGGCCTTCAGCTCTGATGGACATACTCTGGCCTCCGGCAGCTACGACGGCACCGCGCGGCTGTGGGACCTGCCTGGACCTATCGTGGAAGGTCACACCGACACTGTTTCCGCTGTGGCCTTCAGCCCAGACGGGCACGCTCTGGCCAGCGCCAGCTACGACAAGACCACGCGGTTATGGGACGTACGCGACCCCCGCCAGCCCTCCCCGCTGGCTTCTCTCACGGACCCCACCGGCGGCGTCAACTCGGTGGCGTTCAGCCCTGACGGGCGCACCCTGGCCACCGCCAGCTACGACAAGACCACGCGGCTGTGGGAAATCCGCGACCCCCGCCAGCCTAGCCTGCTCGCAACCCTCACCGGCCATACCCGCGAGCTTTCCTCGGTGGCGTTCAGCCCCGATGGGCATACCCTGGCCACCGCCAGTCAAGACACCACCGTGCGGTTGTGGGATATCCGCAATCCCCGCCAGCCCAACCCGCTGAGCTCACTCACCGGCCACACCACCCTCGTCTATGCTATGACTTTCAGCCCAGATGGGCACATCCTGGCCACCGCCGACCATGACGGCGCTGCGCGGTTGTGGAATGTTCGCGACCCCGGCCGTCCCAGCACGCTGGCTACTCTCGGCGGCCACGCCGGTTCGGTGAACTCGGTGGCTTTCAGCCCGGACGGGCGCACCCTGGCCACCGCCAGCGCCGATGACACGGTGCGGTTATGGGATGTCCGCGACCCCCGCCAACCTCGGCTGATCAGCACATTGACCGGACACACCAGCGGGGTCAATGGAGTAGCTTTCAGCCCTGACGGGCACACTGTAGCCACCGCCAGCGCGGATAACACGGTGCGGCTGTGGGATGTCCAGGATCTCCCCCATTCCAGCCCCCTGGCCACCCTGACCGGCCACACCAGCAACGTCAAATCGGTGGCCTTCAGCCCCGACGGGCATACCCTGGGCAGCGCCAGCGCCGACGGCACTGCACGATTGTGGGAAACCAACGTCGACAATGTCGCCGCCAGAGTCTGTAACATCACGCCAACGATCAACCAAAGCGAGTGGAACCAGTACCTGCCCGACCTGCCCTATCAGTCGCCATGCCCGTGAGCTACCTAATTTGGTAAGGCCTGAGCAAGAGGAGTGGGTACGCGCGGGCGGTGGTCACTTCGCATCGCGTTCCCGTTCGGCGAGCGCAACGAACTGGCTGTCCGGGTCCACGATAAAGCTGTGGATCAAAGTCACGACCGGGCATGGCCATGCCGACGTGCAGGTCTGGCAGCCGCCGCCGGGCCGCGCCTGGTGATCCAGCAGCAGCTTACGGAGGACCATCACCAGATTGGGAATCAGCTCGCGCGCGGCGTCGATATCATCTTCTTCCCAGTCTCGGTAACTGAGGGCCGATGCCTCCGCCCCATCCAGGTGCCGGTACAGATCCATCCGCAAGAGACGAAAGGCGTCGGCGACCGCTGGTGCGAGTGTGTCCATGGGAAGCAGCTACAGCGCCGTCAACGGAGGCTGCGTCGAGGTCGGCTGGCGCACCAGCAGCTACAGCGCCGCCAACGGCGACTGCGTGCAGGTCGCGACCGCGCCGACGAGGGTGCTGGTGCGCGACTCCAAGGACCCGTATGGCCCCGCGCTCACCGTCCCCACCCCCGCCTGGCGAACCTTCCTGCGTACCGTCATCGCCTGAGGTTCACCTGGTCACGTGGCGTCAGCCGGACGGCTACGATCGCGCCCGTGCCGGATCCTGGGGGATGACATCGAGACCCGCCTCGCCGTCCTGGAGCGCGAGGTTGCGCGGCTTCGCGAGCAGACCGCGCTCGCCAACACCGAGGCCGCTCGCGCCGACGCCGACGCCGCTCGCGTACTGGCGGGCGGCGCCGACCGTGGCGTATCGGAAGTCCGCGCTGAGCTACGTGCCCACATCCAGACCCTCAACCCCTTGCGGGAGACCCAGCTGGAGCAGAGCCAGGAGATGGCCGAGGGCTTCGCCGAGATGCGGACCGAGATGGGAAGGTTGCAGGCCGAGATACGTGAGGGTTTCGCCACACAGGCCACTGGCATGGCTCAGATCACCGCGCTGCTGACGATGATCGCAGGGCCAGAGAATCCCCAGTTAACGTCGGCGAAGGGCTTGCCGCGCTTGACCACGGTTAGCCGCCCGGCCATGACTCTTGGCTCATCGGCGCGTTTCTCAGCTGCGGCCAGTTCGGCGGCAAGGTCTGGGGCTAGTTGGGCGTGCACCTCAACCTCGATCTCGTCGGCGGGTTGACCGGACACGAACGCGATGGCCTCAGCCGGTCGGTTCGGCAGACCGATGAGTTCCGGGGCCGCGTACGGTCCGAATCTGCGGACCCAGGACCGCACCGCGCGTCATCATCGAGAACGGAGAGCACCGTGGGCAGGATCTACGTGCACGAGTTCGTCAGCCTCGACGGCGTGTTCGAGAACCCGAGCTGGGCGTTCGAATACGGCTTCACCGACGGGATGGCCGGGGCGATCGGCGCGTTGACCGATGCCAGCTCGGCGATCCTGCTGGGCCGCACCACCTACCAGATGTTCGCCCCGGCCTGGTCCACCCGCACCGCTGAGGACGACCCGGGCGCACCGTTTTTCAACGACACCCAAAAGTACGTGGTGTCCTCCACGCTGAGCTCCGCCGACGAGTGGCAGAACTCGACCATGCTCGGGTCATACGACCCGCAGGCCATCCGGAAGCTCAAGGAGGAGGTCGAGGGCGGCATCTACATCAGCGGCAGCGGCACCCTGGTGCGCGCCCTGCTGGGCGAGGGTCTGGTTGACGAGCTGCACCTGCTGGTCTACCCGATCGTGCTCGGCTCGGGGGCGAAGCTGTTCCCGGACGGCGCGCAGCGCACGCCGCTGGCCCTGGCCGGGCAGGAGGCATTCGGGAACGGAGTGCTGCACCTGACCTACACCCCGGCGGCGTCCTGAGCATGATCGATGTGGGCGCAGCATGACAGCGACAGCCCGGCTCCGGTTTGCCTCGAGCAGCTTGGCGATCTGTGTGTCGACGTGCTTGAGCACGCCGGTGGCTGGTCAGAGTATGCGATAGACCTCACGTCGGTGCGCCACAGCGACGACAAGGACGCGTCCGCTGAACGGTGTAGCGCCGGGTGG
>DASTBN010000702.1:0-7958 GCA_035712045.1 Pseudonocardiaceae bacterium | reverse complement strand
CCATCAACGTAGGGCTGGTCGATCTCGGGCAGATCGATCTGCTTGTCGGCGAGGGCTTCTATGCCAACCGCACCGACTTCATCCGCACGGCGATCCGGCGCCAGCTCGAGAGCCGGGCGCCCGCGGTGAACGACACTGTGGCGCGCCGGGCGCTGACCCTCGGCACACGGCACCTCAGCCGCCGTGACCTCGAGGAACTCCGCGACTCGGGGCAGATGATCGAGCTGCGTGTCCTCGGGCTAGCGACCGTCGCCGACGACGTCACCCCCGAACTCGCGCTGGCGACGATCGCCCTGGTCGAGGTTCTCGGCGCCTTCCGGGCGCCCAGGGCGGTCAAGGCTGCCCTCGCCCCCCGCACCACCACCTGACTGCCGCCGCGCCCACAAGCCGGGCCCAGCAGCCATCACCCGACGCGACCGACCGGTCGACGCCGGACGTCACACCTCGAAGGAGCTCCCATGGAAGACCACCGCATCACCGGCGTGTCCGAAGCACTGAGGCTCACTCGAGCAGGGCAGCTGACGGAGGCGTTCGCGCTCCTACAGCGCACGCTCGGCGCCGCACCTCTCGTCCCGCCCAGCGGGCCGGACGGCACCAGCCTGGGAATCAGGGGGCTTCCCCTCGGCAGCCCCCTGCCAGGCGGCTATCCTGTTTCCCCCGCGAGACAGCACGCCACGCCGGGCCCCGGCGGCCTGCTCGATAAGCTCCTGGGCGCGCTGACCCCGCAACCAGGCACGGGCGTGCCTGGTGGACTGACTGACCTGCTGGGGAACCTGCCCGCCGGTCGCCGAGCCACGCATCCCGCCGCGGCGGCCGTCGCACCCGGCGGCGAGATCCGCCACCTCAGCCACTCCGAGCAGGCCGGGACCCGGAGTTATGACCTCTACATCCCCACTGGCTACACCCGGGCGCCGGTGCCCCTGGTCGTCATGCTGCACGGCGGCAAACAAGACGCCACCGACTTCGCCGCCGGCACCAGGATGAACGACCTCGCCGAGCAGCACACGTTCCTCGTCGCCTATCCAGAACAGTCCAGGGCGGCCAGCAGCGGCGGCTACTGGAACTGGTTCTCCCCCGCCGACCAGCAAGCCGACGCCGGCGAGCCGGCGATCATCGCCAGTATCACCCGCCAGGTCATGACCAACCACGCGGTCAACCCCGCCCGCGTGTACGTCGCCGGGCTCTCCGCCGGCGGCGCGATGGCAGCGGTAATGGCCGCGACCCACCCGGAGCTCTACGCCGGAGTCGGAGTCCATTCCGGGATTGCCTACCGCGCAGCACACGACCTCACCTCGGCGTTTGCCGCGATGCGGACGGGCGGCTCACCGGCTCCCGGCGGGCGAATTCCGTTGATCGTGTTCCATGGGGACCGCGACGGGATCGTCGCGCCAGTGAACGCCAACAACCTCGTCGCCGCTCGGCTAGCCACAGCCGATACCTCTATATCGAACACGACATACCTCGACCAGCGGCCCAACCGCCCCTGCACCCAGACCGTGCACACGGATATCAACGGCACAGTCCTCGCCGAGTCCTGGACGGTGCACGGCGGCGGGCACGCGTGGTACGGAGGCAGCCCGGTCGGGTCCTACACCGATCCCCTGGGCCCCGACGCATCCGCCGAAATGATCCGATTCTTCCTCATGACGAATTCGTGATCAACATTGAAGATCATCGCAACAGACGCCGACACTAGCGTGGTAACGGGCTACTGGCCGGGTCCAGTCGCGCGCGCTGAGCTGATGCGGAAAGCTCAAGCCGCAGCTGCGGTAGCAACAACTACACGAGGGGGTCAATACCATGAACTATCCTTTGATGATCGCGCTGGGTCTGCTGTTCTTGGCGGCGAGCTTCTTGGTGACGCACTCGACGGCGCGTACCGCTCTGGTCGTTTTGTCGTGTGTCGCGTTTCTCATCGCCGTGATCCTGACCCTTGTCGGGACCGTGGGGGTTCCAGGCGCTGCGTGACTGCCCCCCTCGACCCGCCGTGCAGGCGTCCCCTTCGCTGAGTGAGGGCTCGATCTCGCCCGGTTCGACGCGGACGTCTGTGCCCACTCGTCATGCAAGACCCGTCCTGCGCGCTCCCTGGGCCTGCTGGTCAATCACTCACTGGGTGCAGACGACGTGCACCAGGGCAACACCCCGAAAGAACGCTTCCAGAGCAAACCGCAGCAGCGCACCCAGTCACTTGACAGTCACTTGACAGTGATGATAGGTCTCGATGCCAGCACCTCTGGGAGCGAGGCGTCATTGAACGGGTCTTCACCGGGCCACGCGACAGCCGCCAGCACGCCTAACAATGGAACTTGAGTCATGCACCAGCGGCATGCATCGGCGTCCTGCTGATCCACGACATGACAAATATATTATGCTCGGGGGGTGAGCTGGGAGGTCCGTCTCCATCCCGAGGTGGAGTCCTGGTACCCCGGGCTCTGCACGACCGATCCGGCGACCGCAGACCTCATCGAGGACGCGATCGACCAGCTCGCCCGCGAAGGCCCAACAGCCGGGCGGCCTCTCGTCGACCGAGTCCATGGCAGCCGCCACCACACTATGAAAGAACTCAGGCCGCCTCCGACCGGCACCAGCGAAGTGAGAATGCTCTTCGCCTTCGACCCCGCCAGGCAGGCGATCTTTCTCATCGCTGGCGACAAGGCAGGCAACTGGCAACGTTGGTACACCCAAGCGATCCGACTGGCCGATGAACGCTTCACTGAACACCTGATCTGGCGCCTCGTCGCGCACGGACCAGTAATCGCCCGTTCGTGGGGTGCACTGGGATCGCCCTACCTGCGGGCCTGGTCGCCGCCAACGGTAGCGGTGGTCTTGAAGAAATGTTGCGCGAATTGGCGCTGGGTGGCGACGAGCTCGTCAACGGCTTGGCGCTGAGCCATGAGCACCTTCTCGAAGAGGTCGCAGGCGAGGAAGACCATCGCCGCGCCAATGGGCGAGCGCAGCGCGGTGGGCCCGAGCTGGCGGGTCAGATCGGCCCATACCTGGAGCGACTTGAGTGAGATGTCCAGCCCCTGGCGCACAAGCTGGTCGATCAAGTCCTGCGCGGGCTGGGTGGCCGTGTCCACGCCGACGTGGGCTTGCTCAGCGGTGGTGTCCGCGGTGGTGACTAGTTGGCCGTCTTTGGCCTGAGTAGACATGTATATCGGTGCTCCCGAAGCTCGGAGATGCTGGATATGCCGTTCGTCACGCCGTGGAGCGGGTGCGGAGCTCGTCGATCAATTGGTCGCGCAGCGTGGGCTCGGCAACGGCGAGGGCGATGAGAGCTCGTACCAAGTCTCCCTTGGAAACCCGGCGGCCAAGCAACCGACGGATGTCCAGGGCGAGCTGATCGAAGTCAGCGGCGGCGGCGGGCTCAAGCAGAACGGTGAACTTGCTGGGCGGGAGCGACTCGGCGGGTACTGGCGTCGAGGCGCTGTTGTGGACTGCTGTCCCGGTCGGACTGGGTAGGGTGGTGCCCTTCCGCTGGTCGCCCAGGTCTGCGGCCCGGTGGGTCATCGGCTGTCCTTCCTCAGCTGGGTAAACACCTGAGTCGTAGTCTTGGCGTCAGTCCGAATGGTGCCATGGGTCAAGATAGAGCGCTGTGACTCGACAAGTTAGATGTAGCTACCGGGTGGGCATTCGCGTTGCTGCCTCTAAGGATTTCCCACGGTGATCTTCATCGCGGTTGGGTCAGCAGCGGCTGGGCGGCTCGAGCGCGATGCAGCAGGGCGGCCACCACGGCGATGGTGGAATCCTCCCGGCCAGTGAGCCACTGCAGGGTATCCCGTTCGTAGTCGCTGACGTCAATGCCGGTGAGCGGCGTGAGCAAGGCGTCCATCCCATCGACGCGCCGACGGTCCCACCACTGCTCGACAGTCTCGTTCTGCCCCTGTTCACCAGCAATGTCGCGCTGGTCATAAGGCGGGCGGACGCGCAGCGGTGCGCTAGTGAGCGGTCCATGCGCTGTCTGGGTCATCATATCCCCCAGCATGCCGTCAGACCGTCAGGCCGTCAAGCCGTCAGACCGTCAAGCCGGGACTCGACCCCGTATGGTGCCAAAACTTGTCACCTGGAGTTCCTCGGTGGCCGCATTGGGCCTGTTGCGTCGGTGAAGAGCAAGATCGGGCAGGCTTATGATCCTTGGGCCTGCTTCGGCGTCGCACCGCCTAAAGTGCCCACCCGAGGTGTCGGCAAGCTGACAATGCCGATGTCATGTATGTGACAGCGGGCTGACGTGACGAGCCAGAAATCCCGATGTCTGGCCAGCGAAACACGGCGACCAGCCTGCGCAGCTTCACCTCGTACAATTGAAGTTTACGCCAGCCCTTCAGAAGGCCACCCGACTGGTGGTTAACGTGGTTACGGGGTCGGCGGATACGCCGGGAGCCCGCGTACGCGGGGGTTAGCGGGCTCCCGGTCGAGGGGTGGATCAGATCGCGCGCACGCCGGTGGCCTGCTGACCCTTGTCGCCTTGGCGGATGTCGAATTGCACGCGCTGTCCCTCGTCGAGGTTGCGGAAGCCGCGAGCGTCGATCCCTGAGTGGTGCACGAAGACATCGTCTCCGCCGTCGTCCTGGGAGATGAAGCCGAAGCCCTTCTCGGCGTTGAACCACTTCACAGTTCCCTGTGCCATGCGATGTGCTCCTAGATGGTGTGGTGGGCCCCGCACTGTGTGGGGCCCGGCTGACCCTGGCGGCGCTGGCCAGAGTCCTGCTGACGCGGGCCCTCGCCTACCAGCTTGTTCCCGCGGGCGTGCATCACACGAACACCGAAACTGAACGACCTCAGGCGACACTACCGCAGTGCCCCCCTGGCCTGTTCCCCGCCGCTGGCCTGGGCACCGCCGCTGGCCCGGGCACCGCAGCAGCGGGGCCGGCGCGCAGCCGGGCCAGCCGTACACGAGCCGAGACAAGGCGCTCAGCCATACCCGGTCGGCGGGCATGTATCAGACCCGAGCGGACAGCGCACGAGCCGGTACAAGATCGACAACAGGGATGAGGAGCAAATCGATCCGCTGATCATCCGTGCCGACGATCCGGGCCAAGTGCACACCCGACGTATGAAACCAGTCCACGGCGACCTTTCGGCCGCTGCCGCGCCGAGTTCGGCGAGGAGCGCTGTCCATCCGACCATGCTGAGCGTGATCCGGCGGACCGGTACTCCGACTGCCCCAATTAGCGCGGTGAGCTCAATGGGATCTGTCGACCGTCGCCACCATGGCCCAGCGCCGTGTGATTATTCACCATACCGCCTCCTTCACGCGTGGGCGTGGTTACCGCGTTAGTCCAGGTAGCCACGCAGCGCCTGGGAGCGAGAGGGGTGATGCAGCTTGGCCATCGCATTGCATTCGATTTGTCGGATGCGTTCTCGGGTAACTCCGTGGACTTGGCTGACTTCCTCGAGCGTGCGTGATTGGCCGTCGATGAGCCCGAATCTCAGTCGGATAATACTGACCTCTCGCTCGGATAGCGTGGCCAGCACGGAGTGCAGGTGCTTCTGGAGCAGGATGAAAGAAACTGCGTCTATCGCGTGCACAGCTTCGGAGTCGTGGATGAAGTCACCGAGCGGGGAGTCGTTTTCCTGGCCGGTGGTCTGGTCCAGTGAGAGGGGTTCCCGGGCGTAGTGCTGGATCTCCAGCACCTTCTGCGGGGTGATGTCCATTTCCTTGGCGAGTTCCTCGGGGGTGGGCTCGCGGCCGAGGTATTGGAGCAGTTCGCGTTTCAGGTGGCCCAGTGTGTTGATCACCTCGCTCATGTGTACGGGAATCCGGATGGCGCGGGCCTGGTCGGCCATCGCTCGGGTGATGGCCTGGCGGATCCACCAGGTGGCGTAGGTGGAGAACTTGCAGCCCTTGGTGTAGTCGAATTTCTCCATCGCGCGGATCAATCCGAGGTTACCCTCTTGGATCAGGTCCAAAAATGGCATGCCACGACAAGTGTAGCGCTTGGCCAGCGAGACGACCAGCCGCAGGTTGGCCTCCACCAGGTGGTTTTTGGCGCGCTCGCCGTCGCGGACGATCCAGCGCAGGTCCCGCGACAGCTGTGAACGGAGTGTTTCGGTCGTGTCCTCGGCGCGGCGCAGTCGTTCGGCGGCGTAGAGCCCGGCCTCGATGCGCTGGGCGAGCTGGACCTCTTCCTCGGCCGTGAGCAGGGCGATTTTGCCGATCTGTTTGAGATACGCCCGTACCGAGTCGGTCGAGGCGGTGAGTGCGGCGTCTTTGCGGGCTTGGCGCAGCGCCTGAAATTCCTTTGGTTCCACACCAAGTTCTCCACGGGGGCCGCTGGGCGCCTCCGGCCCGCCGACGTCGGTCATGATCGCCTGGACCTCAGAACGATGCGTTGGCAGCCGACGACGTCGCTGGGTTGGATGCCAGAGACTTGGTGGCGGACGCGGTGGTTCGGGGAGCCCTCTTCGTTGGCCGGGGATACCGGGGCGTTCACCGGAAGGCACCCCGACGCGGAGTGGTCGCTACCAGAAGCGCTGATGTGGGGATCTTGGCCGTCAGTAGCCCTAGTAAGTGCCAGCTCAGCGAGGGCTGGAGTGGTGTCGGCAGGGATGATAAGTAGATCCCTCCGCTGATAGTTGGTGTCGATGATTCGGACCATGCGCACGTCACCGCCGCGGAACCAGTCCACGGCGACCTTCCGGCCGCTGGCCAGCCGGATTCGGCGAGGAGCGCTGTCCCATCCCGCCCTGGTCAGCGCGATTCCCCGGACCGCGGTCCGCTGTGCGCCGAGTTCCTCGGTCAGCGCGACAAGCTCGACGGCGGGATCCCTCGAACGCGGCCACCACACGCCGTCAACCGCACCCCTAGCGGAACCACTCGGCTTCAAGCGCAGACGTGCCAAGCAATCACAGTTAGCCACATGGTGCGCATCGACGTGTTCTGGGTCGGTGGCATGACTCGAGGCCATCTCGGCGTTCCCGCCCCGGCATGAACCACAGCCGGTGTCATGGTGAGGCCGAAAACGACGCAGGCTCGGATGCCGCGCGCACGAGAAGTAATCGGTCGACACCGACGCTACCCCCCATCAGGTGGCTATGCCAGCGGAGTGAGTCGGACGGCACTGTTGCGTCGGCGGATCACCGCGAGCGGGCTGGGCTAATGCGGCGTCGCCCTGCCCGCGGCCATCACGAACGCGGCCTGGATATCGGCCGACGGCATCGACTCACAGCGATCTTCGCGGAACTCGGCCGCGTCATCTAATCAGCACCCAGCCTCGAATCACAGCGCTGACAGGCACTCCTACAGTACGCGCGCCACAAGTTCTTCGATTGCCGCAAACGCCTCAGCCGGTAGCCGCACCGACCGCACCACTGAACGGCCACGCCGCTCACCTTTTGACGTGCTCCGGCAACGGTTGGTCCCGGGTGGCTTCAGATTCAGCCCGCGCTCTCTCGACTTCACCGCTTCGCGTCCATCACCAACCACCGACACAACTACAAGTCTCTACTACACCAGCGGAGTTATCACAGCGCTGCGTCCGACAAGATCCCCGCCGATCTCGCTACGTTCAACCCGCGGGCATCGCCATGATCCGATCGGCACCGGAGGCCGTACTAGACGGCTAGGGCCTGTTCTGGGGCAACCGCGGCAGGCTGCACGACCAGCAAGGCAACCTCATCCGCTACTCAACCGGCCGAGCCTGGGCCATCTGCGTATTGCAATTCAAAAATCGCCGCCGGCCACTGTGGGCACCCGGCAAGCTCACCGAACTGTTCTTCCTCGACGAAGCCACCGCTCTGGCCGCCGGGCACCGACCCTGCGGGGAATGCCGCAACCGGGATTACCGGGCATTCAAAAAAGCCTGGGCCAACGCCCACCCCGACGACGGCACTAGCGCCGCGACCATAGACAACCGCCTCCACGCCGATCGCCTGTGCGACCCCGGGATCCGCCGCACCTATCCCGCCCAACTGGCCGACCTGCCCGACGGCGCCATGGTCGAACTAGATAACCGGCC
>DASTBN010000701.1:0-7850 GCA_035712045.1 Pseudonocardiaceae bacterium | reverse complement strand
CCGGGGTATGGGCGGGGGGGGGGGGCGGGGCGTGACGGGGGCAGGCAAGTTCGGTGGCGGGCGGGTGCGCTCGCCACAGCGTTGGTGGGGGTTGATCCTAGCGGCGCTCGCCGCGGGCATCGCGGTGTTATTCAGCCCAGTGGCTCACGGCCAGGTGCCGGTGTGGTCGGCACGAGTGGATCTCCCGGCGCCGCCGGTCGTGTCACCGACAGTGGTTACGCAACCGGGCGACGGAGCCACCTTCGTCAGCCCTATCGAGCCGGTGCGGGCGTCGGTCAGCGGCGGCGCGCTCGACGCCGTGGCGCTGACCAATCCCGAGGGCAAACAGGTAGCCGGGCGGTTCTCGCCGGACCGGACGAGCTGGACCGCCGCTGAGCCACTTGGTTACGGCAAGACCTACACCTGGTCGGGCACCGCCACGGGGATCGATCATCTGCCCCGCGCGATCACCGGCTCATTCCAGACGGTCGCGCCCGAACGCCTGGTCAGCGCCCGTTTCAACGTCGTGCAAAACGCCACCTATGGCATCGCCATGCCGATCGCGCTGACCTTCAGTTCCAGAGTCATCGACAAGGCCGCCGTGGAACGCGCCCTGGACGTGCGGGTGTCCGTGCCCACCGAGGGATCGTGGGCCTGGCTGAATGACACGACGGTGCACTGGCGCCCCCGGAACTACTTCGCTCCCAACATCCGGGTCACCGTGACCGCCAAGCTCTATGGAGTGGCCGTGGGTGGCGGAGCCTTCGGGCGTGAGGACATCGCCACGGCTTTCACGATCGGGCGTTCCTATGTGCTGCGGGGGGATACCCGGACACACCGGCTGGTGACGTACGCCAACGGAGTCCGGGTCGCCGACTACCCGGCCAGCTACGGATTGGACTCCGACCCGGGCCGGACCAGCCACAGCGGCACTCATGTGGTGATGGAAAAATACCCGGTTTTCTACATGAGTAACCCGAAATATCACTACCAGAACGTCGAGGCGCGGTCCGCTGTCCGGATCTCCAGCAATGGCGAGTTCATCCACGCGGCGCCATGGTCAGTAGCCCAACAGGGCAAGACCAACGTCTCACACGGTTGCGTCAATCTCTCACCAGCCAACGCTGCGGCTGTCTTCGACGCGGTCCTGACCGGTGATCCTGTCGAAATCACTGGTTCTTCCCGCCAGCTCACGGCCCGGGACGGCGACTACTACGACTGGACCATTCCCTGGGACGCGTGGACAGCCCGCTCCGCGCTGTCCCGCGGGCGGTAGCCCGTCTAATGCGACGGTGTGGTCGACGCCGCGGCCGTGGTGGTATGCGATCTGGTTGTTGTGGTGGTAGCGGCTGCGGTCGTGGTGGTTGTCTTCGTGGTGGTTGTGGTCGTCGCAGCAGGCGTGGGCGGGGCTGACGTCGGGGCGGGTCGGCTGGTGATTCCGTTCTCAGTGGTGGCTGACGCGGTCTGAGATGTTGGCAGTACCGCCGCCCGGGCCGGGGCGCTCGCGCCGTTCTCATGATTCGGCGCGCTCACCACCGGAAGCCGGACGGGGTCGTTACCGCCTTGGTTAGGGCTGGCGCCGTTCCCAGTGCCCGGTGCCGGGGTGGTGGTGAGGGAGCTCGCCGGCGCCGGTGCGGTGGTTCCGGTGCTCGCCTGAGGCGTGGAGCTGCTATGAGAGCTCAGCAGCAACGCCGCCGCCCCGCCTCCAGCGACGACAAGCGCGACCAGGGCCGCGACCGCGCCCCGATTGATACCGATTGGCTCCCATCGGGACTGGGCCGTCCCGATCTCCAGCGGGACAGCGCTCAGCGAAGGCCGCTGCGGGATCTGCGGGGGCGCCGGTGCGGGGATGCCGGAGGGGACGGACGCCGCGGCCGGCGCGGGGACCACCGCTTTGGGGGTGTCCTCGGCGCCGGTCATCCCGGGGGGTAGCGCGGAGAGGGCAGCGCCGAGCGCGATGGCCGCTTTGGGATCCGCGTCGACGGCGACCGGGCGGCCAAGTTCCGCGGAGACCAGTTGCGTGACGAGCGGTACCCGGGAGGAACCACCGACGAGCAGTACCGCGTCGAGGTCTTCCGGGCTGACATCGGCGGATCGTAGTGCCCGGCGCAGCGCATCGACGGTTTCGGCGACTTGCGGGCGGATCATTTCCTCGAATTCGGCCCGGACCAGCCGCACCTGGGTCTGGATTCCCGGTGCCAGCACCGGGATCGTCACCTCGGTGTCGACCGAGAGCGCCTCCTTGGCCTCGGTGCACTGACGGCGCAACGCCGCGGTCGCCGCCAGCGTCGCGGGGTCCTCCGGATCCAATTCGCGAATCGCGGGAACGGCGGAGGTGACATGGTCGAACACGGCGTCGTCGAAGTCCACCCCGCCCAGGCGCTCGATTCCCTGCGGTATACCCAGCACCGAGAACGTGGTGGCGCCGCTCTTGCGGACCACGGCGGCGTCGAAAGTCCCGCCGCCGAAGTCGTACACCGCGATCGTGCTGCCGGTGTCGACCCGCTCCTGGCTCGCGTAGCTGGCCGCCGCGGCCTCCGGCTCGGTGCGGAACATCACCTCCGCGAGGTCGGCGGCCCGCAGCGCGTCCGCCACGACCTGGATCTTGTACGCGCCCCAGCCGGCTGGATGTGTGATCACAATGCCCGACGCGGCGCTCCCTTCGCGCGCGGCGACCCGGTCCACCACCCAGCGGATCACCATCGCGGTGATCTGGGGAGCGGAATACGGCACCCCATCGATGATCATGGGTACGTCATCGCCGATCCGCCGCTTGAACTGGCGCACCACCCGCTCCGGGTTGGTGACGACACGACGCTCGGCCGCCTCACCGACTACGACGTGCCCGTCTTCCCCCAGATACACCACCGAGCTCACCGCGGTGGACCGGCTGCCCAGCGGGATCACTTCGGGCAACACGCGTCGGCCGGCCTCCTCGCGGCACACCGCCGCAGCGGTGTAGGTGGTGCCCACATCGATCCCGAGCCAGTAGCTCATCCTCGCGTGCTCTCCCTCATCGTGTGGGACTCCCGGGCTACCCCACGGCCCGCCAGCGGCGATGGAGCGTATCGCCAACACGAGGCGTACTGGGGAGCGACACCGAGTGTGCTATCCAGCGGGCAGGGTACGTTCCAGCGCTGGCCAGCCGGTGTCGTGGGCCCGTTCGGCCGCTTCGGCCCGTCCGCCGCCGCGAAGCCCAAACAGGCGTTTGGCGAACAGCAGGTATCCGACAACCGCCAGATTGATGATCAAAGTTATGATCTTGGTGACGGTGATTCTGCCAGTCAGCTCGTAGACCTCGGGAATCAGCAGCAGCGACGTGGTGATGAACGTGAGGTATTCGGCCCATCGCGCGGCGATCCACAACCCCACCGCTTCAACCCCCTCGAGCAGCGCGTACCCGGTCAGCACCAAGCCCACCAGCCACAGCGTGGAGTCCTTGACGGCGAAGGCCCGCCGGAGCTCCCGGAGGATTCCCTCACCGCTGTGTCCATTCGGCCCTCCCACGCCGCCCTGCACCGCGTCCACGACGCGGTTGAACGCGGGACTCAGCGCCGCCCGATCGGCCATGAAGACGAACACCCCGACCGCGAGCGCGCCGAGCAGGACGAAATGCACAAGCCGGTTCAGGGCGATCAGGCGGAGCACATACCGGTCGCGCAGCGGCCGTCCCCGCAGCGGCAAGATGATCTCGGATCGGTCGGGCAGATGCTCGCGGGCCGGTGCGGCGGGTGGCGGCAAGGGAACCCAGGCATCGCAGCGCACGCAGCGATGCCAGCGCAGCCCATCCCCGAGATCCCGGACGAGCAGGTTGTCGGCTGGCCTGATAGTCGCGACGTCGGTACCGAGCAGCTCATGACCGCGCAGCCCGCAGCCGATGAGTTCGTAGTGGAAGCGGGGCCGCACCCCCTTGGGCCGTACCGCCCCCGGAGGCGGCTGGCCGGGCGGCTGGCCGTGCCTCGGTCCCTCATGTCCTTTCATCGCCACAAGGTAGCTAATAGTGCCGGACGGATGACGGCGGGAGCCGATGACAAGCACAATGAGAGATTCAGCATCCGCGAGGCCGGAGGTGACCCCGGTGTCCACACCCGCAGACCTGCTCACGTCCCGTTTCGGTGACGGCTTGGCGGTGGGCCCCGATTTGCTGGCGGCTGCGGAGTCCGCCGTCGCGCGGGCCCTGGCCCCGCTGCGCGGGCAACGGCCCGACCTGCTGTGCGTGTTTGTCTGCGGTGCCGATCCGGCGACGGCGGAATCCGTGGGCAGGCGCGCCATGGAGGTGGCCGGGGCCGGTATGGCATTGGGCTGCAGCGCTGGCGGCGTGATCGGCGGGGGCAGGGGAGTGGAAGACCAGGGCGCGGTCAGCGTCTTCGCCGCTGGCCTGCCCGGTGTGAGGTGCACCCCGCTGCATCTCGAACTGGCGCGTGCTCCCGATGGCGCGACAGTCACCGGGATGCCCGACCATCGCGATGACGACGTGGTCGCGATCCTTCTGGCCGATCCCTTCACGTTCCCGGCGGGGGATTTCCTGCGGCGCCGCAACGCCGAGCGCCCAGTGCTGCCCTTGATCGGAGGCATGGCCAGCGGTGCCCGGGGCAGCCGGCTGTTCCTGGACGGGGGCACCGTGTCAGCTGGCGCGGTGGGAGTGGTGCTGAGTGGTCCGCTCGCGGCCCGTACGGTGGTCAGCCAGGGTTGCCGGCCCTTCGGTCCCCCGATGATCGTCACCAAGGCGAAGGGCACCGTGGTGTTCGAGCTGGCCGGGGTGCCCGCGCTGGCCAAGCTCGAGCAGATCGTCGCCGCACTGGCTCCCGAGGAGCGGCTCGCGGCCGCGCGCGGCTTGCACATCGGGATCGCCATGGACGAATACGCCGAGGAACACGAGCGAGGCGATTTCCTCATCCGCGGTGTGGCGGGTGCCGACCGGAGTCATGGCGCCATCGCCATCGGAGAGGTCGTGGAGGTAGGCCAGACCGTTCGCTTCCAGGTGCGTGACGCCTCAGCTGCCGATGAGGACCTCGCGGAGCTGTTCACCCGGTTCCGCGCGGAGTCCGGCCCGGCGGGCGGCGCGCTGCTGTTCTCCTGCAACGGCCGCGGCCGGGCCATGTTCCCGAGTGCCGATCATGATGTGCTGGCGGTGCGCGCTGGGCTGGGCACCACCGGTGTGGCCGGTTTCTTCGCGGCGGGTGAGATCGGTCCCGTCGGGGGACGTAACCACCTGCACGGGTTCACCGCCTCAATCCTGGTATTCGGCACCAGCGGTCCATGACATCTCAGCGGCCTGATGTCTCACCGGTCGGCTGGTGCGGTGGCGCGGAACTCGGCGCGGGCGACGACACCGATATCGGCCTGATCGGTGAACAGGCCGTCGAGCCCCGCCCGCAGGTACATCACTTGCTCGTCGATCGCCCGCCCGTAATCACTCGGGATAGCGGTGGTCTGGAAATCGACGGGCAGGAAGTCGTTCTCGGCCCGGAAGGTGTAAGGGTGCACCAGCAGGCCGGCGTTATGGGCGTCGGTCACCAAGGTAGTCGGTGAGCCCAGTGTGCCGTCAGTCTTACGCGGGATGACCTGGAGCTTGTCCGGCCCGATGCCCTGGGCGTAGCGGGCGATGCCGCGCAGGCCATCAGGTGTGGACAGGTCCGCGTAGGTGGGGCCAGAGCCAGCGGCGACGGTGTCGAACGGCGCTCCGGAGGCTGAGAGCAGCTGGATCGATTTCGTCCGCAAGCCGAGATCGCGCAGCTGCTTGAGGTTGGTCACCTCGAAGGACTGCACGAACACCGGGGCGTCCGGGCGGTTGAGCCCGTTGCGCCGCAGGATCTCCAGCAGCCGGGGTTCCAGCGGCAGGCCCGCTTTTTGGAAGAACGTCGGGTGTTTCGTCTCCGGGTAGACACCCAGCTGCCTACCCAGCTCGTCGGAAAGGCGGGCCCGCAGATCCAGCATCTCCTGGAACGTCGGAACCTCATACCGCCCGTTGAACAGCGTGTTGTGCTGGCGGATCTGCGGCAGCCGCTCCACCGCCCGTAGCGTCTTGAGCTCGGCGAGGGTGAAGTCCTCGGTGAACCACCCGGTGACGGCCTCACCGTCGAGCGTTTTGGTGGTCTTCCGGGCGGTGAACTCGGGGTGGCTGGCGACGTCGGTGGTGCCGCCGATCTCCGGTTCGTGCCGGCAAACCAGCACACCGTCTTTGGTGGGGACCAGGTCGGGCTCCATGAAATCCGCGCCAAGCCGCGCCGCGAGCTCGTAGGAGGCCAGGGTGTGCTCCGGCCGGTATCCGGATGCGCCCCGGTGGCCGATCACGATCGGGCCGGCCTGGCGCTTGCGATCATCGGGGTCGGCCAGCGCGTTCACGCCACCCAGGCTGCCAGCCAGGGACCCGGCGAGCGCGGTGATCGTCATGCCGGCCAGCGCGGTACGTCTGGTGACCATTGTGTCCCCTTCATCACGTGTGTCTGCGGTGGGCTCATCGCAGCTATCCGAGGTGAACACAGAGGCGGCCGGACCCGTACGGGGGACATCGGGTGTGCCAACGAGGGCTGGCGCTCACGAGCCCGAGGAGACGCGGAAAGCCCGGCTCACGCCTGGCGCGCCGCGCACCGGTTGCTGGCTTCTGCGGAGTGTTCAGCTGGTGATGTCCTTCGTAGCGAAGCGGTACCAGGCGGCGAGTCCGAACGCGGTGGCGTAGGCCAGGCCCGAGAAGGCTCCGCTGGCCAGGTGGCTCCAGTCGATGGGGGAGGCCAGCAGATCGGCCCACGCGGTGTTGAACCGGGTGGGCAGGTAGTCCCGGAGGCCGCCGAGCGCGTCGATGGTCTCCAGGATCTGGGACAGGATCGAGAGCATCACCGCCCCACCGACGGCCCCCAGCGGTGCGTCGGTGCTCACCGAGAGCAGCAGCGCCAGCCCCGCGACCCACGCCAGGTGCACCGCCAGGTACACCGGCGCTAGCGCCAGCCGGCCTGCCGCCTGCCCGGCCCCGAGCGACTGGCCAGTAGGGGAAACCAGGTCACCGGCACCATAAGCGAGCACCCCGACCGTCATCGCCACCGCCGGGAGCAGGACCAGGGAGAACAAGGACAGCAGCGCGGCCACCACGGCTTTCTGCCGCAGCAGGCGGCCCCGGGGTACCGGGGCGGCCAGCAGGTACCGCAGCGTTGACCAGGACGCCTCGCTGGCCACCGTGTCGCCGAAAAACAGCGCCACCACCACGACCAGCAGGAAGCTCGCCGAAGAGAACAGCGTGAACACCACGAAATTGGGCCCGCCCGCGGTGGCGAGGTCGATCAGGGTGGCCGCACCGCCGCGGTTGCGGTCATCCCGGCCGATCTTGAAGGCGAGCCACAACAGGACGGGCAGCACCGCGAGGAACCCTAGGGTGAGCAGGGTCCGCCGGCGCCGTAGCTGGCGTGCCAGCTCCACCCGCAGCGGCAGCGTCGCGCCGGGCCGGTAGCCAGCTGCGGCTCCGAAAACGCTCACTCGATGGCCTCCTCACCGACCAGCGCCAGGAACGCCTCCTCCAGCTGGTGGCGCGCGGCCACCCCCTCGACCCCGATCCCGGCCCCGACCAGGGCGGAGACAGCCGCCGCACGCGGCGTCCCGTCGAGATGAGCGTGCACCACGCGCCGCTCGACCCCCATCACGTCGACCCCGGCCAGCCCGCGCAGAACCGCGGTGGCGTGCGCCGGGTCGTCGACGGTGAAGCTCACCGCCTGAGTCCCGGCGACGATCTCGGCGACGGTGCCAGCGGCCACCAGCCGGCCCCGGTGCATCACCACCACATGGCTGCAGGTCTGCTCCACCTCGGCGAGCAGATGAGAAGAGACCAGCACCGTCGCGCCGCGAGCCGCGTAGTCGCGCAGCACCTTCCGCATGGCGTGGAT
>DASTBN010000700.1:0-3594 GCA_035712045.1 Pseudonocardiaceae bacterium | reverse complement strand
GCTGTTACGCCGCTGCGCCAGCACGATCCGTTCCCGCTTGGGGACCTTGGCCCGGCCAGCCAGGGGGATGGTGCCGTTCTGCTCGGCTTGCTCGGCGGCCTGCGCTTGCTCGGCCTTCCTGACCAGTTCCTCCCAGGGATCGTCCGGAGTACCAGCTGAATCGCTGGCCTGGCTCATCGGGACGCCCAGCCCTGCTTAGCCGCGCGCACCAGGCGGTCTTTCAGCTCACGGGTGTGCCTGCGGCTGACCGGTAATTCGGTGGACTCCTCACCGTTGCCCACCTTGACCACGTACCCAGAGGAGGACATGCGCAACTCGGTGACCAGCGGCAGCGCGACCAGGAAGGAGCGGTGAATGCGCACGAACCCGGCGTCGGCCCAGCGGTCCTCCAGCTGGGACAGCGGGATCCGGACCAGGTGGCTGGTGTTCTCCCCGGTGTGCAGGCGCGCGTAATCCCCGTGCGCCTCCACCCAGCGCACCGTGGAGCGGGGCACCAGCTTGGTGGTACCGGCGAGCTCGACGGGAATGAGCTCGTCCTCGCCGCCCTGATCCTGGCCAGGAGTGGCGGAAGCGGCCCGCCGGGACGCCGCGATCCGCCGCATCGTGTTGGCCAGCCGTTCCCGGGTCACCGGCTTCATCAGGTAGTCGGCCGCGCCGATCTCGAACGCGTCGAGGGCCTTCTCGTTGTACGCGGTCGCGAACACCACCGCCGGCGGGTTGGGGATCGTCTTGAGCACCCGGGCCAGTTCCATCCCGTCCAGCCCGGGCATCTTGATATCCAGGAACACCACATCGACCCGGGGCAGCGGGACACCGTTAGCGTCGCGGCTATCGGGCCGCAGGATCGACAACGCCTCAGTGGCGTTGGTGGCTGTGAGGATGGGGCGGCCGATGCGCGGCTCGGCCTCGAGGACCTCCAGCAGCATGGCCATGGGCTTTGGCTCGTCGTCCACAGCGAGCACGACAAATCCGGGGTTGTCGTCGGTGCCGCTCATTGACCGCCTTTCGGTGATCCGGCGCGCGTACGAAACATCTATCGACTACCAATCCTGCACACGGCATGTATCGATGTCCACGGTTGCCGCGTTAGTGACCCCAGCTATGTCCGAGCCACGCCGGGACCTACAGCCCGAAACGAGCCCACGCGGCGCGGTGCTCCAGCGCCTCCAGCATGGCCCCAGCCGCCGGGGCCAGGCCCAGCCGGGCGAGCAGCGGCCGACGCGGCTCCACGGTGACGATCTCCGCGTCCGGATACCGCGCGGAGATCTCCCCGCGCATCGTTCCCAGCCGATCAACCAGGCCTAATTCCACGGCGCGGCACCCGGTCCACACCTCGCCGGTGAACAGATCCTGCTTCTCCGTGGCCAGTGCGTGGGCCCGCCGGGAGCAGACCCAGTCACGGAACATGCTGTGCAGCTCGGCCTGCATGGCCCGCAGCCATTCCACATCGTCTTGCTGCTCGGGCAGGAACGGGTCGAGCCGGGCCTTGTTCTCACCGGCGGTGTGCAGGCGCCGTTCGACCCCGAAACGCTCCAGCAGGCCGTGCAGCCCGAAGCCCCGGCTGACCACCCCGATGGATCCCACCAGCGAGGTGGGATGGGCGATGATCTCATCGGCGGCACACGCCAGCCAGTACCCGCCGGAGGCCGCGATGTCCTCGCAGAACGCCAGCACCGGCACCCGCTTCTCGTCGGCGAGGCCCCGGATCCGGTCCGCGACCAGCGCGGACTGAGTGGCCGAGCCACCCGGCGAGTTGATCGACAGGGTCACCGCGCGCAGCCGGTCGAAACCGAACGCGCTGGTCAGCACCGAATCCATGGCGGCCAGGTTGATCACGCCCCGGGCCAGGGGCAGCGACGCCGGGGTGATCACACCGTGCAGTTTCACCGCAGCCACGACCGGGCCTTTCGCCCGCTGGGCACCGGGCAACGGCAGCCGCGAAGTCAGATCTTTCACATCCACCCGGTAAGAGTACGGCGGCGATCACGCCAGCGTTATCAGAGATGGCCGGTTCCCTGGGCCGACAACGGAACGGCGGCTTCGATGAGTCGCTTAGGTCTTCGAGCCCGCTCGAAATCAAGCCCGCGGTGCGCGTCCTAAGCACTCACAGGGGGCTGGGCGCGGGGCGGGGTGGGGGTCGGCGGGGCGATGGCGCGGACACCGCGGCTGAACTTGGGGACCTTCATGCTGACCTTGGTGCCGGCGTTCGGGGCGGTCTCGACGATCAGGCCGCACTCGTCACCGAAGGCCCCACGCAGCCGGTCGTGCACATTGCCCAGCCCGACGTGCGCGCCAGTGACGTGGGAGTCGGTCATCTCGTCGCGGAGCTTGTCCGGGTCCATCCCGATACCGTCGTCCTCCACGCTGATCACGCAGTCGGAGCCGGCGTCCTCGGCGATGACCGACACGGTGCCGCCGCCGGGCTTACCGGCCAGTCCGTGCCGGACGGCGTTTTCCACCAGCGGCTGCAGCGCCAGGAACGGCAGCACCACTGGAAGGACCTCGGGGGCGATCTGTAGCTTCACCTGTAGCCGGTCACCGAAACGGGCCTTCTCCAGGATCAGGTAGCGGTCGATGTTGTTGAGTTCCTCGGCCAGCGTGGTGAACTCACCGGTCGCGCGAAAGGAGTACCGGGTGAACTCGGCGAACTCGATGAGCAGCTCCCGGGCCTCCTCGGGATCGGTTTTGATGGTCGAGGAGATGGTGGTGAGCGCGTTGTAGATGAAGTGCGGGGAGATCTGCGCGCGCAGCGCCCGAACCTCGGCGTGCGCCAGCCGGGACCGGGACTCATCCAGCTCGGCCAGCTCCAGCTGGCTGGACACATACCGGGCGACCTCATCGGTGGCCCGGATCAGCCCGGCCGAAGCGGCCCGCACACTGATCACCGAGAAGGTGCCGACCACCGCGCCGTCGACCGCCAGCGGGGAGACGATCACCGTGCGGATCGGGCAGTCGGCCCGCCCGCAGTCCATCTCGCGCTGGCTGCGGACTTGCTGACGGCCATCGGAAAGCGTCTCCAGGGCCGCGTCGTGGACCCATTGGAAGTGGTGCCTGGCCTCCTCGGACTCAGCGTCCCCGGCCAGCATGCAGCCTTCATGGTCGGTCAGCACGACAGCCGAACAGCTCAGCAGTGCCCGCAGGTGCGGCGCCGCGGCAGTCGCCGAGGAGGCCCGCAGCCCATCCCGCAGGGGAGGGGAGGCCTGGGCCATGGTGAGCAGCGCGTTGTAGATCGCGCGATCAGTGTCGGTACTGAACTCCCGCCGGGTCCGCACCCAGTACAGCAGCCCGGCCGCCATCATCGCGGCGATCGCCAAGGCGAGCGCCGCCACCACGCCGGGGTTGCCGAGCAGAATCACGCCCTACATAGTCGCGGTCCCGGCAACCACTGACAACGGCGACTCCCCGTAGTGTCCGGGTCAGTAGCCGCGCAGCCACCGTGCCGCGACGATCATGGCGTGATCCTGCCCCATGTCAGGGACCTTGGCCAGTGTCATGGCGAGCGCCAGCAGCTCCGGGTTGCGGGTGACGTAACCGATCGGGCGGCGGCTGGAGTTTCGTGGGGGCATCGGCGGCGGGAATTCATCCGGATCAGCC
>DASTBN010000699.1:0-4125 GCA_035712045.1 Pseudonocardiaceae bacterium | reverse complement strand
AACGGGGTCAGAGGTGGCGAGCCTGTCTGTCCGCCGCCGTGTATCAGATCGGTTTTTCTCACAATAGCAAGATGGCAAATGCCTGAAGGGTGGGTGGCGCTGGCTCGCCGCGCCTGCCAGCATGACCGTTGTGAGGACCCTGATCGTCGATCACGGGCCGAGATGAGGATCGGGGGGTGATATCCCGGGCGTCTGGCGATGGCTTGGGTGCGATGCGTGATCGCGTGCCAGGAGCCCGGTGTTCGAGCGCAGCGCCAAAAAGTCGCCGTTGATGACCTAACTCTCTGCCGGCTGCGGAGTGAGCCTATGGCTCTACCTGCGCATCAAGCGGGCCGTTTGCCGGGCGGTTCCAGCGAAAGGAAGTCCATGAACGCTATCTCTATCCCCGACCTGGAAAAGAACACCCCTGCTGGGGACGAGTTTTACCTCCCCCTGGAGCCGATGCCCGGTGGCATCTACGGCGACCCGATCTATCTACGGTTGCTGGACAATCCCACAGCGGCGGTGCCCGGCGGGGAGAACTGGCTGGTCCGCTACCTGTCCCACGACGCATCCGACAACCCCGTCTCCGTCGCGACCTCCGGCATCATCGTGCTGCCCGACAGGCAAGCGCACCCGGTGCCCCCTGGTGGTTATCCCCTGGTCAGCTGGGCCCATGGCACCGTGGGGGTCGCCAATCGGTGCGCCCCGTCCCGAGACCGTGGGGACACGGGGGCGTCGCCCATGAACGCCTACCCGCACACGCTGCTGGGCCATTTCCTGGACAGGGGCTGGGCGGTGGCTATGACCGACTACGAGGCTTTGGGAACCGGAACGGCGGACCGCCTGCACCCGTACCTGCTCGGCAAGTCGGAGGCGCACGCTGTTCTGGACATTGTCGTGGCCGCGCGCCGCCTGTTCGAGGGCACCATTGGCGAGCGGTTCGCCATCGTCGGACACTCCCAAGGCGGCCAGGCCGCGCTGTTCGCCGCCCACCACGCTCCAGGCCGGGTCGCGGGGCTGGTCGCCGTCGCCGCCATCGCCCCGGCCAACCACCTTTTCCCCCTGGTCCAGGCCGGTGCGCTGGATGACAACGAGAACGAGGGCTTCGCGTTTACCCCGCTGTTCCTTGCTGGCGCCATTGGCGGCGACCCGTCGATCGACCCGGAGCAGGTCCTGTCGCCGATCGCGTACGAAAAGTACTGGCCCCAGGCCTGGCACCTGTCTCGTGCGGAGCTGAGCGAGGAGGACTCCTGGGGCGGGCTCAAGGGGAAGGAACAGTTCCGGGAGGGGTATCTGGTCAACCCGAACGATCACCAGAAGAAGTTCAATCAGCAGGTGCAGAAATTCAATCCCAACGTCGCGCTTACTGTTCCCGTCCGCATTGCGCAAGCTGCCGATGACGATCGGGTCAAGGCCAACCCCGTCCCGCTACCCGGCACGGACATGCTCGTCAGGGAACTCAATACCACCAATCCCGGCAACACCGTCGAATACGAGCGCTACCCCAAGGGTGCCGTAATACCGGACGAACTGCTCGGCGTTCACTTCGCGACGATCAACCACGACATCCCGAAACTGATCATCTGGCTCCAGCCCCTACTGGGCGCCCCCTAACCCCCTTCGCTGAAGTCCGTACCAACTGTCGGCCTCCATGGTCCGGCACTGACGGTGTTTGACGCGCAGTGCCGTCTGGATCTGGGTTGCGGGTTAGGCGCTGGTGTGGCTAGGAGAGCAGGTTGAGGGAGATCTCCCAAAGGTGTTTGGCGTTGGTGGGGTCGAGGGCGTAGGCGGCTACGCCGCTGTGGTGGTTGCTGAGGTCGGTGGCGCTGGAGGGGATGACTTTGGCCTCGTTGCAGTCTTCGAAGTAGCGGCCGCCGATGCCGTGGAGCTGTGGTGAGGTGGCGGCCAGCACGCTGGTCGCTGCGCCCTGCTCGGCGGACTTGTAGTGGAATCCGGAGTTGCGCAGGCTGGTGAGGATCTCGGGGTCTAGGTGCCGGGAGAGGCTGGTCTCGGCGATGGCTCCGGGATGGATGGCGTTGGCGGTGATGGCGTCGGCGGCCCAGCGGCGGGTCGCTTCGACGGCGAAGAGGATGTTGGCGGTTTTGGACTGGCCGTAGGCGATGAACGGTTCGTAGGGGTGGGTGGTGAAGTTCAGGTCGTCAAAGAGCACGGGCGAGCGCAGGTGGCCGTAGGAGCTGACCGAGACGATCCGGGCCCCGCCGGCGGCGGTGAGCGCGTCGTGCAGGCCGAGCGCGAGCGCGAAGTGTCCCAGGTGGTTGACGGCGAATTGCATTTCCCAGCCCCTGCTGGTCAGTTCGCGGCGGGGTAGTGCCATCACGCCGGCGTTGTTGATGAGCAGGTGCAATGGCCCGTCCCAGGCGGCGGTCAATGCGGCGATGGAGTCCTGGTCGGCAAGATCGAGCCGACCGACGTGGATAGCGGGGTTTCCTGTGGTCGCCGTGATGTCGGCGGCGGTCCGCTGGCCGGCGGCCGGATCGCGCACCGCGAGGGTGACCTCGGCGCCGGCGCAGGCCAGTGCCCGGGCGGTCTCCACACCGATGCCGGAGGAGGCTCCGGTGACGAGGGCTCGCTGGCCGGCGAGGTCGATGCCCGCGATGACCTGCATCGCGGTCGATTCGGCGCCGAATGCGGTCGTGATACGGCTGCTGTCCACGATCGTGCCCTTCCTGGGCGTCATCGCGGGGGACGCCCCTGAGCCGGGCCGGGAGATGCGCCGCCTGCCGTTATTCGAAGCCAGCCCGGGTTACCAGCGTCTCCGGAACCAGGCCCGGTAAGCAAGGTGACGACGCTCGGAGGTCCATCAGCGGGTCCGCCCCTGCTGAGCAAGTCCGTCACTCTTTAGGATCCGGTATCGAGCCCGAGGTCATGGCGCGGGTGTCCGACCATGGTCTGGGGATTGACGATGCGGTCGAATTCCGCAGCGGAGACGCCCTCCGTGAGAGCAGCCTCGCGCAGGGTGGTGTTGTCGTCATCGGCTTTATGGGCGATAGCCGATGCCTTGTCGTAGCCAATCGAGGGGCTGAGCGCGGTGACCAGCATCAGTGAGCGCCCGACGTAGTCGGTGATCTTGTCTCGGTCCAGCTGAGTGCCCTCGACGCTGTATCGGCGTAGCTTGTCGGCGGCGTCGCCGAGGATGCGAGCCGAGTGCAGCACGTTGTTGATGATGATCGGTCGCATGGCGTTGAGCTCGAAGTTGCCTTGGGCTCCGGCGGCCGCGACGATTGAGTCCTCGCCTATGACTTGCAGGCAGACCATGACCATGGCCTCTTGCTGAGTGGGGTTGACCTTGCCGGGCATGATCGACGAGCCGGGTTCGTTGGTCGGCAGTCGCAGCTCGTGCAGGCCGGCCCGGGGGCCGGAGGCCAGCCAGCGCATATCGTTGGCGATTTTCATCAACGCGACCGCGACCCCGCGCAGGCCGGCGCTGACGGCGACCATGGCATCCAGCGAGCCTTGCGCGGCGAACTTGTTGGGCGCGGTGACTAGCGGCAGGCCGGTGAGCTGGGCGAGTTGGGCGGCGATCTGCTCGGCGAACCCTTCGGGGGCATTGAGTCCGGTGCCCACGGCGGTGCCACCTGCGGCCAGCTGATGGCAGCCTTCCATGGCCTGGTTCAGCCGGTGTTGGGCGTCGCGTAGTTGGGTGGCCCAGCCGGACCATTCCTGGCCGACGGTCAGGGGGGTGGCGTCCTGGAGGTGGGTGCGGCCGATTTTGACCACGTCGACCCATTGCACGGCCTTGGCCCAGATCGCGTCGGTGAGCTGATCCAGGCGCGGCAGCGTGTGTCCCCCGATCGCGAGCAGGGTGGCGATGTGCATCGCGGTGGGAAAGCTATCGTTGGACGACTGGCCCATGTTGACGTGGTCGTTGGGGTGCACCGGATATTTGCTGCCAAGCGTGCCGCCCAGTAGCTGGCTGGCTCGGTTGGCGATGACCTCGTTGACGTTCATGTTGGATTGGGTGCCCGAGCCGGTTTGCCAGACATACAGCGGAAACTCGCTGTCGAGCTTGCCAGCGATCACCTCATCAGCCGCGGTGACGATGGCCTGGGCCAGTGTGTGGTCCAGGCGCCCGGCGTCGGCGTTGACCAGTGCCGCGGCTTTTTTGACATAGCCGTAGGCGTG
>DASTBN010000698.1:0-3751 GCA_035712045.1 Pseudonocardiaceae bacterium | reverse complement strand
CATGGCCTCGGGCAGGTGCACGACATCGCAGCATTCCGGCGGGCCGTGCCGATCCGGTCCCACGAGGAGTTCATGCCCTGGATCGAACGCATGATCAACGGCGAGTCGAACGTCCTCACCGCGGACGTACCGGTGGCGTACTTCTCATCAAGTGGAACGACCGGCGCGGAAAAGCACATCCCGGTCACTCAGACATATCTGCGGGATTGCTTTCTTCCCTTTTACTACGCCGCCTTCAACTCGGTGATCACCCACCATGGCGAAGCGCTTGCGTCCGAGTCCGTGCTGAACCTCTGGCAGGACCCCGCATCGCCGATCGCACGTACCTCAGGCGGGCAGCCGCACATTGGCCCGAGCCAAATCGACTACCAGCGGTTCGGTGAGCAGCTCGCGGTAGGGCCCGGTAGTTCCGCAGCGTGGAACCAGATTCCGGCTGAGCTCGCCGGTGTCGATCCGTACGAGCGGTCCTACGTGCGCCTGAGGCTCGCGGCCGAGCACGATATCCGATTGGTGATCGGGGTAAACCCCGCGATGGTCGCCGCGCTGCCTCATCAACTCGCGGAATGCTGGCCCCGCCTGGTCAATGAGTTGCGAGCCGGCACGGTGGGAGGCCGCCGGTACGGAGTGCCCAATCCCGCCCGGGCACGGCACATCGAGGAGCTTGCCGACCGCGCCGGAACGCTTACCCCGGCAATGCTCTGGCCCCGCATTGAGCTCGTCGTCGCGTGGAAGACCGCGCTCGCGTCGCTGTACCTGCCGCACGTCATAGCGGCCTACGGCGCGGGTGTCGAGCTGTTCTCCGCGCCGGTCGCGTCGTGCGAGGGGCCAGCGGCAGTGCCGCTAGAAGCGGGCTCGGACGCGGGCGCTCCGTTCGTCACCGGCTGCCTGTACGAGTTCATTCCCGCCGAGGAAGAACTACGACCTGATAGCCAGACGCTGCTACTCGGTGAGTTGGAGCCAGGACGGGAATATCACATTGTGGTGACTCATGCCGGGGGGCTGTACCGGTGTGCGGTCAACGATCTCATGCAAGTACGCGAGCCCATTGCCGGTACCTCTCGTATCGCTTACGCCGGGCGTAACGTCACCCTCGCCGCGAGCGGAATGCGGCTACGCGAGGCACAGCTGATCAGAGCGCTCGGCGCCACGCTTGACGACACGGGCCTGGAGATCGGCAACGCGACGGCGCGCCTCGGTGAGGACGCGCAGGGCATCACTCGCGTGGAACTCGCCGTCGACATCACCCGCGAGCCAGCCGCAGACGCGGTGGCCCGCATGGCTGAATCGTTCGATCTGCGGCTTGGTGAGCAGGAACCCGCGTACCGGAGGGCCCGGATCATCTCGGGAATCGGCTACCCAGTCGTTCTCCAGACCCGACCCGGCGCGTTCATGCGGGAGTGGGTGCGAACAGTCAGCTCGGGTCAGCGGCCAGCGAGGGTCAAAGACAGGGTGTTTCAACCCAACCAGGCCACCTGGGAGCGCATCGTGACCGGCGCGCGAATGCACGCCGCCGCTCGGCAGGGTGCGGCATGAGCGGGCCGGTTCTGGGGACGATCCCCGGTAAGGGTTACTACTCGGAGGCGGCCAGAGCCCAGCGCCTGGACTGGCTACGAGCCCACAGTGGGGCCCCGCTCGACTCGCTCGATGGCGGTGGCGTCGATCCGGATCGACTGACCGGGAACATCGAGAACTTCGTCGCCGTCGTTGAGATTCCGGTCGGGCTAGCCGGTCCGCTCGTGTTCCACGGAGAGCACGCGCGGGGGGAGATCGTCGCGCCACTCGCGACGACCGAGGGAGCACTTGTCGCGTCGGCGTCGCGGGGCGCCAGGGCGATCAGTGCGTGTGGTGGAGTCACGACGAAGGTCCTCGCCCAGCGGATGTCCCGCGCTCCGGTCTGGGAGTTCGCCGACATCGCCACAGCGTGCCGTTTCGTCAAGTGGATCAGCGAGCAGCGCGCGGTCATGGACCGGCTGGTCACAACGGTGTCACAGCACGCCACAATCATCGACGTCGACCCGTACCAGATCGGACGGTTCGTCCACGTGCGGTTTGATTACCGGACCGGCGCCGCCGCAGGCCAGAACATGACAACCGTGGCGACGTGGACCGTCTGCCGCTGGCTCAATGATCGCTTGGCCGATGAGCAGGGGATTCGACCCGAGATGTTCCTTATCGAGGGCAATTTAGCGGGCGACAAGAAGCTGACTTATCTATCGCTCGCCGTGGGCCGAGGAAGTCGGGTCACCGCCGAGTGCACACTGGACGAGGAGACGGTCGAGACCGTGCTCAAGGTGAAGCCGGAGATGATCGTCCGCGCGCATAGGGCCGCGCTACTCGGCGGCCAGCAGGCTGGCATGATCGGGAACAGCATCAACGCGGCTAACGTGATCGCGGCGATATTTCTGTCCACGGGGCAGGACATGGCCTGCGTGCACGAGTCGGGAACCGCCCTATTCTCCATGGCGCTCACGGGAGAGGGCCTGCACGCCACGATCCTGCTGCCCAATCTGGTGCTCGGCACGGTGGGCGGCGGCACAGGACTACCCAACCAGCAGGATTTCCTCGCCGCGACCGGATGTAGCGGCGAGGACGGCAGCGCACGGCTGGCCGAGATCATCGCCGGCTTCGCCCTGGCCCTCGACCTCTCGACAGCCGCGGCAGTCACCGGGGGTCAGTTTGCCGTCGCGCATCAGCGGCTCGGACGGTCCCGTCGGGTCAACCCGCTGCGCCAGGCCGAGATCGACGCTGATTTCTTGCAACGGGTCATCGCATCCCGGCTCGGGCTCGGCCGCACAGTCACCGAGGTGGTCGCGCAGAGCGCGCCCGCGGGCTCGGGTCTGGTATCCGAGCTGGCCGCTCGCGCTGGGCGTGGGAAGTTCGTCGGTCTGCTGCCGCTGCGGCTGGTTCACACCGGTTCTGGCGGTCCGGCCACCGAACTCGAGGTGATGGTGAAATCCAAGGCCCTTGACCGCGAGATCCTCCTTGAGGCGAGCAAGGTGGCCTCGCTCTGCGGGACGAGTGTGGCTGAGGCGTGGCACCGATGGGGGGAATTCACCGAGCTGAAGGATTGCCACCTCAGAGAACTATGGGCGTACCGAGCGCCCGACCCCGCGCTCAGGGCCCTACTGCCGCGTGTGTACGGCGTGCACGAGAACCCGGAGCGGGAGATCTATCTCGTTGTCATGGAACGGCTCGACCGCGCGGCCCACCTTCTGGACGTCGACGGGGAGCCGACCGGTTGGACAGCCTGCGACGTTGACACCGCGCTGCGCGGGATCGCCACTGTGCACGGCCGGTGGCTGGGCCGCCAGCGCGAGCTGCTGGACGCCGGTTGGCTCGGCCACGTGCCCGGACCCACGCTGGTCGATAAGACCAGGGAGCTGTGGATAAGACTTGCCGACCACAACGCGAAGGAGCACCCCGATCTCCTGCCTCCGCGGATGAAGGCCCTGGTCTGGAAGCTGGCCGAAGAATCGGGAACGTGGACCAGCGAGCTTGAGGCCATGCCCATGACTCTGGTTCACAACGACTTCAGCCCGCGCAATGTCGCGCTCCGCAAGGTCGACGCCCAGCCCGTTGCTTTCGACTGGGAGCTGGCCACCGTGCACGTTCCACAGCGCGATTTCGTCGAGCTCCTCGCCTTCACCCTCGGGCACGACTCGGGCGCCGCCGAGGTGCGAAGGCACCTTGACGTGCACCGTGCGGCCGTGGAAGCCGCGTCCGGGCGGTCGCTGTCCGCAGCGCAGTGGCG
>DASTBN010000697.1:0-3794 GCA_035712045.1 Pseudonocardiaceae bacterium | reverse complement strand
ACGGCGAAGAGTACCAGGGACGGCATGGCGCTCTCGTTACCCCCGAACTATTCGACCGGGTACAGCGAGTGCTAGCGCTGCGCGGTGGAGCCGGGACACGTCAACGCCGCCATAATCATTATCTGAAAGGGCTCCTGTGGTGCGGCCGTTGCGGTAAACGCCTCATTATTTCGCCTGGCCGGGGCAACGGTGGCACGTATTTTTACTACGTCTGCCGAGGCCGACAAGACCGAACCTGCGACCAACCTTATCTCCGCGTCCACGAGCTAGAGAACAAAGTTGTACGCCACTACGCCTCTGTGCAACTGAGCGAGGACTTCCGCGCCAAACTGCGCCACCAGCTTGACGACGTATTGCTGGACGAGCTAGGGAGCCTTGATGCGGTCCGCAAGCGCCTATCGCTGCGGCTAGAGCAACTTGACGCCAGGGAAGAGCAATACCTCGACCTAGTGGGCGAGCCCGGTTGGCCCAGGGAGAAACTGCGGCAGCGGCTCGACGCCATTACGGCAGAGCGGACCACCATCTCAGAGCAACTCGCCAGCACCGCCAGCAAGCTGGAGACCGGCCGCGAGTTCTTCATGGCTGCTCTCAAGCTGCTCAGCGATCCTCGGGCGTTCTACGAGCGCGGCGGCACCAGTCTGCGCCGGGCCATGAACACAGTCGTCTTCGACAAGCTCTATGTCACTGATGGCGAGATCACGGCTCACGAGCTGACGGAGATGGCCAAAACGCTCGTGGAGGCTGACAGAGCGAGCCACACCTACCACCGGCGCAGCGGGCTTCTAAACGGCCCAAACGAGGGCAGGCACAGAGAAGAAAGCCCTCTCCCGGAGGAAAGGGCTTCTCTTGATCGTCTAGCCGGAGCGGACCTGCTCACCGTGGCCTTGGGGGCCAACGGTTCGAGTAGAGCCGCTTTGGTGGAGCTGACGGGACTCGAACCCGTGACCCCCGCACTGCCAGTGCGGTGCGCTACCAGCTGCGCTACAGCCCCGAAGAGATCACCACGAGTCACCGTGGCGTAGGTAACCGTACACGACGCCCGTGGTGATCTCCGCACCAGGATCAGCTCACCGCTAGACGCCAGCGAGAGCCTTGTCCAGCCACTGAGTGTTGAACGGGTTCAGCACGACCGCTCCGTTCAGCAGGACGGACGGCGTGCCGAACTCGTGGTCCGCCCGCAGGCCGCTGATGTACTTATCGGCATTGTCCGTAGCTGTGCTGACCCGCTGCCCGGCACCAGCCTGCACGCACTTGGCGAAATCAGGGCCAGCGCCCAGGGTGGTGCCGAGCTGCTGGAGCTGGGCGACGGTATACGCGGGAGCTTCCTCAGCGGGCTGAGCGGCGAACAAGCTGTCGTGGAAGCGAGGGAAAACGCCCGCGTTCGCGGCGCAATACGCCGCACCAGCGGCCATCGTGGAATACCCCTCCGGGACCGACTTGCGATCCAGGATGGACACCGGGTGATACACCAGCTTGATCTTCCCGTCGGCCGCCGCCTGAGCCAGGCGCGGGTGGACCATCTGCTCAAGCCTGGCGCAGTGCGGGCACAGGAAATCCTCGTAGATATCGACGGTCACCGGCGCCTGCGGGTTCCCGGTCACGATGGCATCGCCTTGCAGGCTCACCGGGTATGCCGGTCCGGCGGCCGCGGCCGGGATCGCCTTGGGGAGATCCGCCGGCTTGTTGCGGTGCTGCCCGAATATCGCTATCCCGATGACAACGGCGAGCACCACGATGATGGCGACCCCCGCGATCACCATCCGGTTCCCGCCACCGCCGTCGCGGGCGGCCGCGATCACCTCTGTGGCCTGCTGCTTTCGCTTGTCCTCCGCCTGTTCGACACCGCTCACAACATGTTCCTCCCCTCATCCGGCCGGATGCCCGGCTCGACCCCACCCTGAGCGTGAACCCGCGCGGATCCAGGAATCGATGCTCAGCGCTGTCCGGGGCCGCATCAGCAGCCAGACCGCCAGCAGCACGAACCCGGCGTCGCGGGCTAGTTCTTGCGGATATCTCGTGTCACCTGTGGCGACCGCCCCGCCGCCGCCGAAGCACCCGCAGTCGATCGACAACCCGCGCGCCCAGGCCTGCGCCACCGCGGCCATCAGCATCAGCAGCAGCACTCCGGCCGCCAGCGCCACCCATCGGGTGGTGGCGCCCAGTACCAGCAGGGTTCCCACGGCGAGCTCGACCAGCGGCAGCCCGGTCGCCACCGGGCCCACCAGGTCGGCGGGCAACAGCTCGTAGCCGCCCACCGCGACCCGGGTCTGCGCCGGGTCGAGCACTTTGATTGCCCCGGACACCAGGAACACGGCGGCGAGACCTAGCCGCACCACAGCGCCCAGCGCGTCGAGGACAGAACGGGATAACCGAAACACCCAGGCAGAATAGTAGTCGCCCCGCTGCGCAGTGTAACTGAGTCTGGCCATAGGGAGGGGAACCTGAGTCCGAGCGGCGCGGGGCGCGCTCCGTACCGTGGCGGTGAGGGACCCGGATGAGGTGCGGTGAAGTGTGATGGCTGGCCAACCAGGAGATGAGATCGGGCACGTCCACCAGGACGTTTCGGGTGGCTGGCTGCGGCCAGCGGTATTCGGCGCGATGGATGGGCTGGTGACCAATATCGCGCTGATCGCGGGTGTGGGCGGCAGCGGGGCGGGTGCCCACGTGATCGTGCTCACTGGGATCGCCGGGCTGGTCGCGGGCGCCTTCTCGATGGCGCTCGGTGAGTACGCGTCGGTGGAGACACAGAACGATTCGGTGCGCGCCGAGGCGACGGTGGAACGCAAAGAACTCGAGCGCAATCCCGCGGCGGAGATGGCCGAGCTGGTCAATTCCTTCGTGCGGATGGGGCTGACCCGCCCGACCGCGCAGCAGGTGGCCCAGGAGGTGCACGCCGATCCGTCGCTGGCAATCCGGGTGCACCTCAGCCAGGAACTCGGCGTCAATCCGGACGATCAGCCCTCCCCGTGGCTGGCGGCGGGCTCGTCGTTCCTGTGCTTCGCCATTGGCGCGCTGGTGCCGCTGATCCCGTACCTGGCCGGGTGGCCCCTGTTGTACGCGGGCCTGGCCGCGGGAGCGGCGGGGTTGTTCCTGGCCGGGGCGCTGGCCGCCCGGTTCACGACCCGCCCGTGGTGGCTGGGCGGGCTGCGCCAGGTGATGTTCGGCGCGATCGCGGCGACGGCGACCTACCTCGTCGGGGCGCTGATCGGAGCGGGAGTCGCCTGAGCGCCCTTGCCCGTTAGGGGCTCGGGCGCGCGCAGCCAGGCCAGCGCGGCGAGCAACGAGATACCGCCGGTCAGGACGAACGCCGCCGGGTAGGACAGCTGATCAACGAGCAAGCCGGTCGCGATCGGGCCGAGGATCGCGCCGATGTCGGCGGTCATCTGGGCCAGCGCCAGCACGGGGCCGCCCTTGGCCCGTGAGCCGATCACATCGGCCACGGTGGCACCCTGGGCCGGGGTGATCAGCCCGGTGCCCGCGCCGGCGAGCACAGCGCCGATCAGGAACGGCGCCGCCCCGCTGGTGAAGCCGAGCCAGATCGTCGCGCCACCGGTGAGGATAAGCCCCGCCAGCATGGGCGGGCGGCGCCCGATCGCGTCCGCGAGACGGCCGGAGAACGCCAGCACCGCCATAGTGCCGGCGGCGAACACCGACAGCGCCACACCGGCCAGGGCCTGCGCCCGGTGCAGCCCCTCGACCACGAACAGCGGCACCAGCGAGACCCGCACCCCGTAGACCGCCCAGCCGTTGGCGAAGCTGGCGGCCAGCGCGGCGCGGTAGGCCCGCTGCCGCCA
>DASTBN010000696.1:0-2195 GCA_035712045.1 Pseudonocardiaceae bacterium | reverse complement strand
AGATCGGCTCGTCGCAGGCCGGGCAGTGCGGCTCCCCGGCGCGGGCGTAGAGCAGGCGCAGGTAGTCGTGCACCTCGGTGATGGTTCCCACGGTGGAGCGGGGGTTGCGGCTGGTGGACTTCTGGTCGATGGACACCGCGGGCGAGAGGCCCTCGATGAAGTCCACGTCGGGTTTGTCCATCTGGCCGAGGAACTGGCGGGCGTAGGCCGACAGCGACTCGACGTACCGGCGCTGGCCTTCCGCGAAGATGGTGTCGAAGGCCAGGCTGGACTTGCCGGAACCGGACAGCCCCGTGAACACGATGAGGCTGTCGCGGGGCAGGTCGAGGTCAACGCCGCGCAGGTTGTGCTCCCGCGCACCGCGCACGACAAGTCGGTCAGCCACAGTTGTCCCTTCGATGTCGTCTTCAGGGCTGGCGCCCATGCTATTCGGCGGGTCTGACAGCGGCGGGCTCGCGGTGGGGCGGCCTGGGGTATTACGGTCGGTGATTGTGGACATTCTCGAGGACTACGATGGCGCGGTCTCCCCTGGCGGACCGGCGCAGCGGCGGACGCTGGACGCCCTGACCGTCGCCAAGCTCTCAGTCGGGCCAATGGATAATAATGCCTACCTGCTGATCTGCCGCGGCACCGGGGAAGCGTTGCTGATCGACGCGGCCAACGAAGCCGATCGGCTGATGGATCTTTTGGGCCATGGCCCGGACCGGCCTGATCTGCGGACGATCGTCACCACCCACCTGCACGGGGACCACTGGCAGGCCCTTGGTGCTGTCGCTGGCGCCACCGGAGCGAAGACCGTCGCGCATCCGATCGACGCGCCCGGCTTACCGGTGCCGCCGGACCGCCTGGTGAGCCACGGGGACACCGTGACCGTCGGCCAGGTCGTGCTGGATGTAATCCACCTTCGCGGACACACCGCGGGCTCGATCGCCCTGCTGCACCGGGACGGCGACGGCACACCACACCTGTTCACCGGCGACTCGCTGTTTCCTGGCGGCCCGGGACGGACTACCAACCCCACCGACTTCACGAGCCTGATGGACGACCTGGAGGCGCGAGTATTCGACCAACTGCCGGATGAGACGTGGTTCTATCCCGGCCACGGGAAGGACTCCACACTCGGCGCCGAGCGCCCGCACCTCACCCAGTGGCGCGCCCGGGGCTGGTGAGCTAGTCACGTTGCGACTTCTCTCACCGTCCTGCGTCGCGACCGCTCGCCCGAACACCGTCACGGTCAGCTTGCTGACGAGTTTCCGCACCGCCTTTGGCGGCTACGAGAATGGATCCAGTTCCAATGACCGTGCGCATCATCGGGTCCAGCAGTGATCGCTTCGCCACAGAGAATGCAGACGCTCGTCGGCGGATCCGCGGGTCGGGCGAGAGTCACACGTACGCATAGCGCCTGAAGATCAACAAACTCGTGGCCCTCACCGTCACGACCACTCGGGTAGTTGCTGAAGATCAGATCCTCGTTCATGTCGTCATCTTCGTCGGTGATCTCAACGGGAAGAGACCGATCATACTTTTCCAGCTCGTCGAGAACCTCACCAACGGTTGGAGACGCAAGATAGTCGAGAACCGACCGCAGATTCTCCAACTCACGTGGCGGTGTAGCCGTGAACTCGGTGTCTATATCGCCAACCTCGGTCCTTGAAGCGTCGTCCTCGAACTCAGGCTCTGCGACAAACCCCATCTCGTCCAGCTCGGCGTCGTCGATGTCCGGCACCTCACCGAACTCCAAGAGGACAGTGCCGTCGGTGTTCCACTCCACCGATTGCACACTAACCCGATACTCACCTTCGTCATCGAGGTCTACCAGCTCCCCTTCACGAGGGACGCCGGGATATAGCCGCTCCACCTCTCGAATCCGGAGATAAAGGTAGTCACCGCTGCGTCCTCGTCGTCTGACGCCAAGAATGATCCGCATCGCTCACCTCCGAGACCACGATAATTCGCGAGGGTGACAACAGAAGCGCCAGCCACGCCGAACGCTCCAAGCTCGGCACCAGGCGGCCACATCTCGCCCAGGGGCGCGCCCGAGGCTGATGATCGGCCGAAAACAACGGGTGACAGTCACGGGGCCCGCGGGACAAGCGGCGCACCCAGCGCGTCGGCGAGCCGCCGCAAGTCGGCCGGATCGTCAGTCACGACGGGTGCCGCGAGCCGCACCGCGGTGACCACGACCACCGCATCGA
>DASTBN010000695.1:0-10135 GCA_035712045.1 Pseudonocardiaceae bacterium | reverse complement strand
TACTACAGCGCTAGATCATTAGGGTCTGGAGGCGGAGGTGTCGCCGGGCGTGTGCTCGGCGGGCTTGGGTTTGGTGCCAGCGCCGGAAGATTGACCAGTGCAGGCCGTGGCGGATTTCTGGTTCGCTGCGCTGGGTGAGGGTGAGCAGTCGGCGGATTTCGGCGAGGGTGAGTGGGATCAGGCGCCGGTGGATGGGTGGAGTGGTTTCGGGTTCGGCCGGGGGGCGGGATGGATTTTTCTGCTGGCCTGGTGGTGTGGCGTGCTGGCGCCCCTTTTTTTGGCGTGGTGTGCGGTGATGGCGAGGAAGGTGTGGGTGAGCATGACGAGGGTGATATGCCGGTGCCAGGCGTTCCAGGTGCGGACTTGGTAGTTGTCGAGTCCGACTTCGTTTTTGGCTGATCCGAAACATTCTTCGATGGGCCAGCGCGCCCCGGCCACGTGGACGAGTTCTCCGAAGCTCGCGTGATGGGGGTTGTAGCAGTGGTAGAAAGCGAGTTCACCGTTGTCGATGGATCGGCGGATCAGGTACTGGTGGCCGGGGTCATCGGAGTCGATGAGGGCCCAGTCGTAGACGCGGTGTCCTTTCGATCCGATGCCGCAGGCGCGACGTTGCCAGGTATTGCGGGGTAACCCTCGCGCGAGGTCATCGACCCGGGTCAGGCGTCCCGCGGTGCCGGTGAATTGGGTGTTTTTGGGGACGGCCATCACATACGGGATCCGGTCGCCCTCGAGATACTCGCGCAGGCCGGGGTTCTGGCCGAACTCCTCGTCCGCGGTGAACCAGGCGAAGGGCATCCCGGCCGCGCGAGCCGCCCGGATCATCTCGATGACCTGCTCCGGGCGGGTCGCGAACGCCAGGTCCGCCGGGACACCGGCCTCCGCGCAGCGGGCCGGGTCGGCCATCCACGACCCTTGTGGCATGTACAGCCGCCGGTCCACCAGGACGCGGTCCCGGCCGGGTGTCACGTAGCACAGGAACGTGGCGATCTGACAGTTATCGATCCGCCCTAACGTTCCGGAATACTGCCGCTGCACGCCGGCCGATTTGGTGCCCTTCTTAGCGAATCCCGTCGGATCCGCCACGAGGATCCCCGCCGGGTCGGCCAGATGCTCCATCGCATACTCACGGTTGGCCTCCAGCAACGCATCCGCATCCCATGGCGAGAGGTTTAGAAAGCGCTGCAACGCGTTCGGCTCCCGCTCGCCGGCATGCTCGGCGATGGTCCAGCCGTTCTTCCGTTCCAATGGCGACAACAACCCCCGCAGATACTGTTCGGCGTGCTTCTTCGACTCCGTCCGGTAGAACAACGGCCGGATCCGCGCGAGCAAACCCTCCAGCTCGGATTCCCACCGGTCCACATCCTCCCGGGACACCGCATCATCATACACAATGGGCTGACCCGTCGGCGTTAGAGACATGAAAGAATCGTTCCACGCCCCGGCCTCAATTCACGGGAGGCGCGCCGGCCGGGAAGGCAGATCACAATTTCTACCGAAACACAACATCCGCTCCGACGCTATCGCCTCATTCAACAGCGGTCGCGGCCGGCAACGCGCAATCCCGCCCGCGGCAGCGGGATGGGACCGGCCGGGCTCGCCGACCGGCGCACACCGCGCGCCCGTCAGCGGCCTCCGGCCGACCGAGCTCGCCAAGAACGTGCTCACCTGCACCGATGCCACGCCACAGGAAGATCTAGCGCTGTAGTACTAGCCCCTGGGCGTGCGCCGGTGGTCCCGACTGTCTGGGGAGTTCCCGCAGATCCGGAGGAACCGCCGGGGCTCCTCGGACGACCCCTGATTCGAGCGAACCACATTATTCGCTCAAATAGTTCTGAAACGGATAATAAGGGGTTGCGGGATGATGAACAAAGAGCCAAGGGCCCGCTGGCGCCGCGCTATCACCGTGCTCGGCCTGGCGGCCCCCGCGGTCGCGGTCCTCGCCGCTCCGGCGTTCGCGCATCCGGTCTTCTCCAACGACGCGCCGGGTTTCCCCAACCCGATGGGCGGCACCGGCGGGACAGGGCAGACGCCTCCGTACCCCGCCGGCTCCCGGCCCACCCTGAACATGTACCTGCCTTTCGAACAGGACGGTGTGGTCTTCCACGGCGCGGAGAACACCACGGTCGATGTCCGGGTGACCATTCCCAAGGACTGGGCCAGCCCGGCCTGCGGGCCGGTGCGGGCCTCGCCCCCGGTGGGCTACCGGCAGCTGGGCACCGAGGTACCCGGCTGGAGCTGTGCCGTCGAGGCCGTGAGCGGGCACCAGGTGCTGCACTGGAGCGGCCCGCAGATCGGCTCCGCCCAGACCCACGACGACAGCGCGCAGTTCTTCACCTTCCAGGCCACCATGCCTTCCCCTTCCGCTACCACCAGCTATGGCGCCAAGGACGGACCCGAGGGCATCCACGTGAAGCAGGTCTACGCCGACGGCACCACCTTGCTGTGGACGCCCCCGAACGACCCGTCCGCCGGGGTGATCGCCAACGGCGTGGTCCGCACCGTCGCGGGCGCCACCGCGCCACCACCCACTCCGGCTCCAACCCCGGGCGCGGCCACCCAGGGCGGCACGACGGGGAGTGGGACCACCCAGGGCGGCACGACGCGGAGCGGGGCGATGCCGAGCGGCTCACCGCCACCGGAACAGAGCGGCGACGCGGTGACTCCTCCCCCTCCGGACACGCCCGCCGGACCGACGACGCTGGCTAGCCCGCCCCCTGCGGACGAGCCGATCTCACCTGAGGTGACACCGGCGGAATCCACACCCGGGGCCGTGCCCCAATCCCACCCCGTCGAGCAGCTCATCCAGCATGACAGCGCGACCGCTCGAGGCGCCGGGTGGGGGGTCTGGGTGGGCATCGCGCTGGGTCTCCTGCTCGTGGCTGGGACGGTGATCGTGGTGATCAAGCGCAGGCGCGGGGTCTCGTGACCCTGCAACGACGCGGGCTCACGCCCCCCGGCGATCCGGGCGCCAGGACCGCCGCCCGCCGCGACGCCGGCTCGCTGTACCGGCCGGGTGGCGTGCTCGCCCTCGGAGTGCTGCTGGCGGGCGCTCTGGGCACCGGGCTGGTGATCGGGTTAGCCGGGGACTCCGGCATTGGGCTGGGGCTGTCCGATCCCGGGCCGCTCACCCAGGCCGGGCTGCCTCTGGCGCGGGTATTCGCTGACTGCGCCGCAGTGCTCACGGCGGGGTCGTTGCTGCTGGCCGCGTTTCTGGTGCCACCGGGGACCGACGGTCAGCTCGGCTCCGGTGGATGCGCGGCGATCCGCGCGGCACGGATCTCGGCGCTGGCCTGGACGCTGAGCGCGGTGCTGCTGGTCCCGCTGTCGGCGGCGGACATCGTGGGCCGCCCGGTGACCGAGGTACTGGACCCGTGGTTGCTGGTCTCGCTGGTGTCCCGGCTGCCCGAACTGGTGGCCTGGGCGCTCACCGCAGGCATCGCCCTGGTGCTGGCCGGGTTCTGCGGCCGGACCCGGAGCTGGGGCGGGGCGGTGTGGCTGCTGGTGCTCTCGCTGCTCGGGTTGACGCCGGTGGTGCTGCTCACCGGGCACTCCTCAGCCGGTGGCGCGCACGACCTGGCCCTGGGCAGCCTGCTCTACCATCTGCTCGCCGCCGCGCTGTGGGTCGGCGGGCTGGTCGCGCTGCTGACGCACCTGGCCCGGGGCGGGGAGCACGCCGGGCTGGCCACCGCCCGGTTCTCCCGGCTGGCGGGAGTCTGCTGGCTGGTGATGGCGGCCTCCGGGGTGGTCAACGCGCTGGTCCGCGTCACCCCGGACCGGCTGCTCACCAGCTACGGCCTGCTGGTCAGCGGCAAGGTGGCGGCGCTGCTGATGCTGGGCGTGATCGGCGCCCTGCACCGCCGCGGTTCGGTGGCCGCCGTCGTGCGCCGCGGTGACAGCACCGCCATCCTGCGCCTGGGTGGTGTCGAGGTACTGATCATGTTCGCCACGATCGGCCTGGCGGTGGCGCTGAGCCGGACCGCGCCACCTGGCGGCATCGGCGCCCGGCCCACCCGCGTCGCGGCGCTGCTGGGCTACGACCTGCCTGGCCCGCCCACCCTGAGCCGGCTGCTCCTGGACTGGCGTCCCGATCTCGTGCTCGGCCTCACCGCGGTAGGACTAGCCGGGGCCTACCTGGCCGGGGTGCGTCGGCTGCGCCGCCGCGGTGAGCCCTGGCCACCGCGGCGCACCCTGGCCTGGCTGGGTGGCTGCGCGGTCATCCTGCTCGCCACCTCATCGGGGCTGGGCCGGTACTCGATGGCGCTGTTCAGCACGCACCTGGGCACGCAGATGCTGCTCTCGACGCTGGCCCCGATCCTGCTCGCGCTCGGCGCTCCGGTCACGCTCGGGCTGCGCGCGCCGCACCCGGCCGGAGCGGGCAACCCACCGGGACCCCGGGAATGGCTGGTGGCCTTCACCCGGTCCTGGGTGGTGCGCATGTCCACCCAACCGGGAATGGCACTGGGCATGTACCTCGCCATGTTCTGGGTGATGTACCCCACTGGCCTGTTCGACGCCCTCGCCGCGTCCCACTGGGCGCATCTGGTGATGAGCGCTCACGCCCTGCTTATGGGCTACCCGTACTACTGGATCATCGTCGGCGCCGACCCGCTACCCCACCGGCTCACTCCGCAGGCCACTCTGGGCCTGCTGCTCGCGGCCCTGCCCGTCCAAGCGCTGGCCGGGATCTATCTCATGACCTCGACCACCGTGATCGGCGGCGATTTTTACCGATCGCTGGCGCTGCCCTTCGTGCCCGACCTGCTCGCCGACCAGCGGATCACCGCGGCCATGGTCTGGGCTGCGGGCCAAATCCCGATCGTCGTGGTGCTGGTCATCATTCTGGCGCGATACGCCGTCCGGGCGAATGATCCCGCGACGAGGACACGAAGCGAGAATTCCTAATCCGCGATAACCGCGACATCAACCCCGCCGAACACGCGTCCCGGCGCAGCGGATCGATCTATGTGCGCGATTCCCGCTCCTGTTGATTTCCGGCGCCCGGGTCCAGCGCCGCCTGAATCTGGGTATCTCGGGTAGGTCGGTTCCTCGCGCGGAAAAGTTCCCCACCAATTTTTCCAGAGAATTTTTTGGATTGCGGGAACCCGTGAGCCATCGCGCCCGACTTTTGATCCGAGTGAATCGGATTTTACGCTCAAATGGTTATCAATCGGACAGCGAGAGGTTGCGGGACGATGAACAATGACACCAGGATTCACCGGCACCGGCGCCGCCGTGCCATCACGGTGATCGGAACGGGTGCGGCCACGGTCCTCGCCCTCGCGACTCCCGCCCTCGCGCATCCGAGCTTCCCGGCCGCGGGCCCGGTCTTCGCCAATCCCAGTGGCGGCACCGGGGCCGGTACCCAGACCCCGCCGTATGTCCCGGGCTCGACGAACACGCTGAACCTGCGGGTCCCCTTCGAGCGGGATGGCGTGATCGTCAACGGGGCCCTGGACACCACGGTCGACATCAAGACCACCATCCCCGACGGCTGGACCAACCCGGTCTGCGGGGCGGCGGAAACCTCGGTCGGCAACTCCCAGGTAGGAACCGCCGTGCCCGGCTGGAGCTGCGCGGTGGAGACCACCGCGGACGGCCATAAGACGCTGCACTGGTCCGGCCCCCAGGTCAGCCCGGCCCAGAGCGCGGCGGATAGTGCCCAGTTCTTCACGTTCGAGGTGACCGTGCCGTCCCCGGCCAGCCAGACCAGCTATGGCGCGTTCGGCGGGCCCGAGGGTTTCTTCGTGATCCAGCAGTACGCCGATCCCAGCGACACCGCGATCTGGAAATGTCCGAACGACCCGCGCCCGGCCACCGATGTGGCCACCGGCCTGGTCCGCACCGTGGCGGGCACCACGCCCCCGCCCCCGGCACCGTCCCCGCTGCCGCCCCCGGTCGTGCACGCCAGCGACGGCAAGATCGTCTTCCAGAGCGACCGAGACGGCAACAACGAAATCTACGTGATGAACGCCGACGGCACCGGCGTGACCCGGCTGACCAACAACTCGGCCGCCGACACCCAGCCCGCCCTGTCCCCGGACGGCACCCGGATCACGTTCACCAGCAACCGGGACGGCAACAACGAGATCTACGTGATGAACGCCGATGGCACCGGGCTGACCCGGCTGACCAACGACCCGGCCTCCGACAGCCAGCCGGTGTTCTCCCCGGATGGCACCCTGATCGCCTTCACCAAGATGGCGGGCAGCGGAGAGACGGCCAACAACGAGATCTTCGTCATGAACGCCTTCACTGGCGCAAGCCAGGTGAACCTGACGAACAATCCGGCGGGCGATGACCAGCCGGCGTTCTCCCCGGATGGCCGGATCGCCTTCGTCCGGTTCCAGAATGCCACCCGAAATATCTACATCATGAACGCCGACGGCACCGCCCAGAAAAACTTGACCAAAAACACCGCCTCCAACGGCGGGCCCGTGTTCGGTCCCCATGGCCGGATCGCCTTCCACAGCAACAAGGACAGCAACAACAACGAGATCTACCTGATGAAGGCGGACGGCACCGGTCTGGCCCGGCTGACCAACAACCCCGCTAATGACCAGCGGCCAGCGTTCTCCCCGGACGGCACCAAAGTCATCTTCACCACCGACCGCTCGGGGAACCAGGAAATCAACGTCACCAGCGCCAACGGCACCAGTGGCGCGCTCGACCTGACCAGTAAGCCCGCCACTGACGACTGGGCACGCTGGGCCCCCATCCCAGGTCGGCCCACCACGACAACACTCAACCTGATCCAGGTTCCCCTGCGCTTCGGACTGGGCGGCCGCGTCCTGCCCATCGCGCACGTGGCACCCGTTAATGCGACCGGGACGGTCCAGTTCAAAGACGGCAACATCAATATCGGCACTCCCGTGCCGGTCATCTTCGGTCTCGCCATTGGTAGGCTGAAATCCCTGCCGCCAGGCCCGCACGCGCTGACCGCAACATTTATCCCGGCGAAATTGTCAGCCTTCCAGCTGTCCACCTCGAACAGCGTGACGCTCACGTTCTAAGGTCTGTTGCCAGACCTGGGTTAAGCGCACCCAGATTTGACAACTAATCCGATTCCCGGGTAGCGGATCAGGTCAGCGGGCGCGGATAGATCTTCTTCTGGATTTCCTCGATCCGGTCCGGTCGCGGAACTTGGCGAACGATTCCGAATCTGAAATCTCTCAACCGGCAAGGAGTCATAGATGGACAAGATTCACCGGCGCTGGCGGCGCCGTGCCCTCACCGTAACCGGCCTGGCAGTCATCACCGCCCTGACCGTCGCGATCCCCGCGCTCGCGCACCCGAACTTCTCCAACAACGGACCAGGGTTCCCCAACCCGATGGGAGGCGCCGGGGGACCGGGGCAGACACCGCCCTACCCCGCTGGTTCACGACCCACCCTGAATATGTTCCTGCCCTTCGAACAAGACGGCGTGATTGTCAACGGTGCGGAGAACACCACCGTCGACGTGACCGTCACCATCCCACTCGACTTCACCGACCCAGCCTGCGGAGCCGCCAGCACCAGCACCGGTAACCAGCAACTGGGTACCGCGGTGCCCGGCTGGACTTGCGCCCTTGAGAACGCCAGCGGCCACCAGGTGCTGCACTGGAACGGCCCCCAAATCAGTCCCACCCAGACCCACGACGACAGCGCGCAGTTCTTCACCTTCCAGGCGACCATGCCCTCTCCGGCTGCCAACACCAGCTACGGCGCGGTCGGTGGACCCGAGGGCATCCATGTCACACAGGTTTACGCCGACGGAACCACCGAACTATGGACACCCCCCAACGATCCCTCCGCCGGCCAGGTCGCCAACGGCATAGTCCGCACCGTCGCAGGGCTCCCAACGCCAACGCCGACGCCTGTGCCGCCAACCCCGACGCCGACGCTGACCCCGATGCCCACGCCGACCCCGGCGCCTACGCCTGTGCCACCGACCCCGACCCCGATGCCCACGCCGACCCCGGCGCCTACGCCTGTGCCGCCGACGCCAGCGCCCTCACCGGGGGCGACGGCCACGACCACGACACTGTTCTCACCGATTGTCAAGCTTCCGCGCTTCGCCTGTGCGATCCTGGCCCCGCTCCTGGGCGCGAAGGTTCCCAACGGGGCCTGTTCAGTCCTGATCGCGACGGTGGCGCCACCCGATGCGAGCGGAACCGTCCAGTTCAAGGACCGGTTCAAGGACAAGACCACCGCGTTGGGTGACGGGCCGGTTCGCCCCGGCGGCCTCGCCGTGCTGCTCATCAAGAAACTCGCTGACGGCGAGCATTCGCTGACCGCGACGTTCACCCCTCAGGACCCAGCGGCCTTCGCGCCATCGACGTCCAACACCATGCGCGTCGAGATCGGTGATAACCGGTGAGGTAATCAGCAAGCGCGTTCCCGGCGGGCAGCGCCTCTGACGCACCCACCGGGAACCCGTGAGGGGGAATTGGTGTCTTTCGTGCCGGTTCCCATTCATGGAGGGGTTCACATCCCACCTCTACCCGGTTGATGACGAGGTGCGCGCGGTGCCGATCTGCTCCTTCTCAGCGGCGCGAGCTGGCCTCTGGTCATGCGGCGAGCCAGCTACGATGTGGCCTCTCCGGGCGCCTGTCGTGGGGCGAGCGTGCGGCGCAATCGCCGCTCGGGGAGGTCGGCACCTCCTAGTTCCTGGTCGATTCGTCGCGTCCCGTCGGCGGCCCAGCCGTTGCGCTGGTAGAAATTGATCGCTCGTTCATTGCCTTCCAGGACCCACAGGGTGGCGTGCTGGAAGCCGAGAGCGCTCAGCCGGTCGAGAGCGGCCTGATGCAGCTGCCGTCCTATCCCGCGTTCCCACTGATCAGGCCGCAGATAGATCGCGTAAAGCTCACCCGCCATCGATGACGTGACCGGGCCCCCGGCCGGCCCGACTGCGGCGAAGCCAACGATGGCCTCCTCGCGCGTGCTCAGCAGCACGGCTGTCCTCGGTGGCGGGTCAGTGAGAATCGCCGACCAGGTCCGCTCCCGGTCGGCGACCGACAGGGCAGCCAGCACTCGCTCGGGCAGCAGGCCGTGGTACGCCGCCTGCCAGGACGCGACGTGCACCGCGGCGATACCGAATGCGTCGCCCGGCCCCGCGTCCCGGATCTCCGCCATGCCGGTAATGCTGTCACCCTGACCGGTCAGGGTGGCCCAGCGCCATCAGGCAGGCGACCACATCGAGGTGGCTCTGGTGGTTAGCCACGAACAACGCTGGCCCCAGGACCGAGAAGCGAGTGCTGGCATTCTCACATCGGTGCCACACTGGTAACGCTCTGGTCGTGCGAGGCGAGGCGGGAATCGGCGTGATGCTCAATGCGTTGCGCGAGACGAATGCGACACGAGCCGCCATCGGCCAAGCTGGTGGTGTGCCACGTGGCGCGCTCGGCATGTCGCGACCGGGCTCGGGACCAAGGAGGTAGCCATGCCAGCAGTGACGGCAGGCGACATTCTCGCCTTGCCGCGGATCCCCGCTCGAGACCCAGCTAACGCCGTGGAGCGGCCGGTCCGCTCGGTGACGACCGCGCCGCGCGGCTTGGAGGGCGAGGGCTTCCCGGTCCGGCGCGCGTTCGCCGGGGTCAGCGCGCGTGAGCTGGACCCGTTCGTGCACATGGACCAGATGGGTGAGGTGGATTACGCCCCAGGCGAGCCCAAGGGCACTCCCTGGCACCCACACCGCGGGTTCGAGACCGTCACTTACATGATTGACGGCGTGTTCGATCACCAGGACTCCAACGGCGGCGGGGGCCGCATCACCAACGGCGACACCCAATGGATGACCGCCGGGGCCGGGATCCTCCACGTCGAGGCGCCGCCGGAAGAGCTGGTGGTCTCCGGCGGGTTATTCCACGGCATCCAGCTGTGGGTGAACCTCCCCGCGGCGAGCAAGTGGGTCCCGCCCCGATATCAGGACATTCGCGGCCGGGAAGCGCGGCTGCTCTCCTCACCAGACGGTGGCGCGCTGATCCGGGTGATCGCCGGTCAGGTCGCCGGGCATGCCGGCCCCGGCTCAACGTTCACCCCGATCACCATGATCCATACCACCATCAGCCCCAGCGCGACGCTCGAGCTGCCCTGGCGGGCAGATTTCAACGCGCTGGCCTACGTGCTGGCAGGACGGGGCCACATCGGGGCCGAGCG
>DASTBN010000694.1:0-6293 GCA_035712045.1 Pseudonocardiaceae bacterium | reverse complement strand
TTCGCCCGCGCCTGCCCGCGGTCTGTCCCAGACACGATTTACCTATCAGCTGTCCGATCCGCGGGAGCGCGGCGTCAGCCGGGCACACTACCTCACTATGCGCATGCGCCCTGGCCTCCCTCGAACGGAGATCAGCCGAGCGCAGAGCTTCGGCATAGACGGCCATGCCCGAATTGTCATCGATGACGGGACTATGGTGGTTGGGTGATTTTCGATGGATTACTCTGTGTGCGATTGGTGTGACCGGCTGTAGTCCCGAGTCGATCGCACGGAAGTTTTCCCCGGGTTGTCGCGGTGGGGCCCGGAAGTGCCGCTAAGGTCAGGGTGGTCAACCAGGATCTTGTGCTATTGATCTTCGTCGCTCCGATGGGCATAATCGAGGCGGCTGACCTAAGGAGACTTGATGGACGAAGCTTCCACTGGCATACTCCGTTACAAGCGTGAGGGCTTAGAGGAGTTCAACCTGGAAAAATTCTTCCGGGATGGTATCGCGCAGGCAATGGGAAGCAGGGCCAGGCTCAACGTCATGCTCGCCGGCCGTGTCGGCGTCGGTAAGAGCACGCTGGTCAACGCCATCTTCGGAGAGTCTATCGCGGCCACCGGAGTAGGCCCGTCGATTACCCAGAAAATCGAACGCTATGTTCGCCCGGGGTTTCCGATCTCAGTGTACGACACGCCGGGTATCGAGCTCGGCGTGGAAGCGGAGGCGGTCGCCAAGAAGTACCTCTCCGAGATCCGGAAGCAAATGGAGGACGACGACACCAGGATTCATTTCTGTCTCTACTGTGTCCGGGCCCGCGATGAGCGCTTCGAGGACATCGAGGCGGACATCATCCGGGTGCTGGCGAGGGATGTCCTGGTGGTTCTCTCACTCACCCAGTGTCCCAGCCCCGACGATGAACGCGCCAACAAATTCGCGCAGTACATCACCTCGCTCGGGCTGCCGGTCCTCGACCGGCAATGTTTCCTGACGCTGGCCGAGGAAGACTCCTTCGCCGGTGTGCGGCTGCCGCCCTTCGGCCTGCCCGAGCTGGTGAACGCGATCTACAAGCAGCTGCCGGAGGCGCAGCGGCACACCCTGGCCAGCTACCAGCGGGTTTCCCTGGAACTCAAGGTCGCTGAGGCGAGGCGTTCGGTCAACTTCAATACCGGCACGGCCGCCCTGATCGCGGCGACGCCGATCCCGCTGGTCGATTCCGTGCCGCTCAGCGCGCTGCAGATCAGCATGCTCGGCCAGATCTCCACCATCATGGGATTTAAGATCGATCCCAAGGCGGTCGCCGCCGCCTTCGCCACGGTGCTGGGCGTGACCTCGATGGCCCGTACCGCGGCTAGCTTTTTCAAGATTTTCCCGGGTACTGGCACGACCGTCAACGCGACCATCGCGTCAACCACCACCAAGATGCTGGGCGAGGTGTTCATCACCGCGTGCAGCAACGTGCTCACCCGTCAGATGGGGGGCGAGAAAATAAACGACGAGGACATCGTCGCGGAGTTGCTCAAAGAGTTGCCGACGATGCTCACCGGAGCTATCAAGCAGATATCAAACACCTGACTCGCCGCGCAGCGCGCATAGGCTCGTGCAGGTGGCACAGGGCAGGCCGCAGTCTCCCGTCTCGGCGGCGGGTCCCTGGGGCTGGTGCTGCGTGGCCTGCCCGGCCAGGCGCTGCCTGTCGTCATCACTGAGCCCGGCGAACTCCCGGGCGATTCCAGAGAAGACGACGTCGCTGAACGCCGCTGCGCCGGAGGCGTCGAGGAGACCGCGCCGCCCGGTCAGCACGTCGTCGACCAGGGCGCGGAACTCGTTATTGTCGCTACGCTCGCGCAGCAGGATGAGCGCTTCGCGGAGTTCCTGGGATGGCTCTGGTTCCGCGCACGCGCCGCTGATCTCGGGTTCCTGATGGGCCATTGCTCCTCATCGATTCCGCGGGGGGACTACCGCCGACGGGCGTACTTGCCGGTGAGCTGGGCCTGGGCCAGGACTTTGCCTGAGAGAGCATAGGGCAGGTCGTTGCGGGGGCTGGCGCCCTCGCGCAGGCCACTGGGCTCGGAGATGGCGAGGAGCGTGAAGCTGAAGCGGCGCGGCCGGTCGAAGCCATAGGGGGGGCAGGGACCGGCCCAATCGGTGCGGCCATAGTCGTTCTTGCCCCCGACCGCGCCGACCGGCACCTTCCCCTCCTCGATCCCCCCGTTCGCCGGATTAAGTCCGTAGAGTGCCCAGTACACCTGGGTGCCGCCGGGGGCGTCGATATCTTCGAAGATCAGGACCAGCTCGGCGGCGCCGTCCGGGACCTCCGACCACTCCAGCGGGGGTGAGATGTTGTCACCGTCACAGGTGTACTGGACGGGGAAGAATTCGCCTTCGGCGAAGGCCGGGCTGGTGAGTGTGAGTGGCATAGTGACCTGATGCTACCGCTGATCGTTTTAGTCGGCGCGGATGCCATTCAGGAGGTGGTTCAGGCGTTGCGCGAGGTGCGCCAGCGTGGCCGGGGCCAGGGTGGTCCACGCCCTGCCGTCCGGGCCGCGCACGGGCTGCGCGGTGTACCCGCCTCGTTCGGTAGCCAGGTAAACCAGGGTGACCCTGGCGGTGTGCCGGGCGCCGCTGCGATCCCGCCGGGCTGCGCTGAAAGACCCGCCTGCGGGTTTGGGACCGCGGATCATGGCCGCGAAGGACCGGGCGTCCTCGGGCCTGACTCCGCCTTGAACCAGCCGGTTCTCCAGTTGCTGCCCGGTGAGCCCGGGTTTCCCGTCGGATGCGGGCCGTTCCAGCAGCTCCGAGGGCACCGATACCGACGATCCCGGTCCAGCGGGCCGATCCGGGAGCTGGATGGCCACCGCGGCGCATAGTTCCCTGGCCCGGCAGGTGAGCACCAGCAGCCGGTGCTCATCCAGTATCGCCAGCGCCGCGGACTCACCACGTGATCCGGCGAGTAACCGCATCCGGGCGGACCCCTCGTACACCGATCCGCTGAGCTCCAGCGCCGGGTGGGCCAGCAGGCGCAGCGGGTCCTCCACGTCCGGCGTGACGCCCCGGCGATCGGCTAGCCCCCGCGCCCGCAGGCCATCGATGGTGCTGCCTACTTGGGCCCGGCGCTCCTGCTCGGTGAGCTCCGGGAGCCCGGGCAGGTCCATGTTCCAGTGCCGGGCACCCAGGCCCAGGAACTGCCAAACGGCGCGGTACTCGTCGTGGGTCAGCTCAATGGCGGTGCCAGGCATGGGCGGTCTCTCAGTAGTCCGCGCCGATCACGGGTGGCGCGGTGGGTGGCAGGTCGCCGACGATTGAGTGTGAATCGTCGTGCAGGAGGTACTTGCTGCGATGCTCGCGGTCCTGCTCACCGTTGTGGCCGGCGCCTCCGGAGAAAGGCTGGCCGTAGCTGGCCGCACCGGCAGCGCGGGCCCCGGTGGCGCCCCGGGTGCCGTGAAGTTCGTCCATGGCGGGGTGGGAGCCGGGTGTGGGCCGGGGGCCGAACTCTGTGCTGGGACGTGGCCCGAACCCGGTGTGGCCTGGCCCGCTGGTACCAGCACCGGTGAGGTGGGCACCGGCCGATCCGGGGCGTCCTGATGCCCGCCGACTCCCGCCACCACCGGTGCTCGTGCTGGCTGTCAGAGCGCCAGGAAACAGACCCTGGCTGGCTGCCGGTTCGCCAGCCCAGCTCCCGGGTGACACGGCCCGGCCCGGTGACGGTGCGGCGTGGCGGCCCTCGGCGAGCTGGGTGACCGTAGCCGCAGCGGCCGGGGTGACCGGGTGATGCGCGGCCGGTGTGGTGGTGGCTGGCTGATGGTGAGCTGGTAGCTGATACGCCGCCATGAGGTGTGCTGGCGCGCCACCACCCCCCAGCCCTGGTGTCCCGGCCGCGTCGTAGCTGGAGCCGTAGGCGGGAGAGCCGTAGCTGGGGGCGGTCAGGGGCAGGGACCCGACGCTGCCGTCGAGTGATTGCGGCGCGGTGAACGCTGGTGCGGCGTCGACATTGGGGTTGGTGCTGGCCTGGTATACCCGCATCGCCTGACGGGCCTGCTCTGCGGCATCTTGCTGGCGCTGCTGGGCCTGCTCCTGGTCGGAGGTTACCCCGGGGAACCAGTCCATCTTCTCCGCCATCCACTCACCGGGATCACCGAAGAAGCTGGCCGATTTCGGTGCTGGCGGCACGGGCGGGACGCTGTTCTTCGCGGTAACCCAGTACTCGGCCTGCTGCTGCGCCCGCACCGCGGAGGTGCTCGTGATCTGGGTGACACTGTCCATCCATGGCAGCATCGCGCTGACCGTCGAGGCCGACGCGTCCGCCGCCGCCCCGCTCCGATTGGTGACGAGCCGGTTGATCACGGCTTGCACATAGGACTTTCCGGCTGACTCGATCTGCTGGCCGAGTGCCTGCCACCTCTGGCTGGCTTCCTGCAGCGGGCCCGATCCGGATCCGCCATTGATCTGATCGTAGATCACCTGATGGCTGGTATCGTCGTAGTTGAAGTCCGTCCCCATCGGGTGCTGCCCCTCAGCTCTTCAACGGAAAATTCATCACCACCGCCGCCGCCACCTGCTTGCCCACCTCACACGCCTGCTGCGGGTTGTTCTTGAACTCAATCGCGCGGTATATGATCGATACGCTCTGACGCTCGGCGGGTTTGACGTCAATGTCGCAGCCAGGAAGACTTGCATTCGTTCTCGAAACGATGGCGGGATAGCCGGAAATATTTGCCATCTCAAAGAACGGGAGCCCTTGCCGTCTTCCGTATACGGCTTCGAGCGTAAGATTGTTGGTGAACATGCTGACGTAAACCGATCGGACTGTCGTGTATTCGCGGTTCTTGCTTAGCCAGGTGCATTGCTGGGTGCCGAAGAGGCCGTCCTCTTGCTCTGGGGGGAGGTCAAGCCTGAAACTCGCCGCCTGCTGCGGGGTCAGCAGCTCGCACGGCCGCCGGGCCATGGCGGCGACATCCCGGGGGGCTTTCTGCACCGGCGGGATCGGGCTCGCCGCCGGTGACGGGATCGCCGGGGACTTCTGCTGCGAGGCATTCGTGGCGCTGCCACAGCCCGTCAACGCGATAATTGAGCCTGCGGCGATCGCGCCCGCCATCAGTTTGGTCATCATAGTTGCAGCCCCCCGGTAGGGAACTTCGGCAGGTTCAGCTCCTCGACGTGCAGGTAGGTCTTCAGATCCTCGCTGAGCTTCTGAGCGAGATCGTCAAGCTGCTGCGCGCCAGTGTTCAGCGTGGCCTCCAGGTTGTTCTGGCCGTCATCCGATGCCCACTTGCCGATCTGGCTGACTGCGTTGACGCTCACACCATCGGTTCCGGGCGGTGGGATGTTTGCCAGGTTGTGTGCATCCCGGGCCCGCTTCCTGAAGAAATCGGCGGCGTGCTTGAGGTCGACGATGGCTTGCGGTACCGCCTCGTAATTAATCGAGAAGCCGGCAGCGGCGCCATTGTCGCTCAGGAGCGCGCCCAGGGGTGTGCCACTTAGCACGCTGCCGGTATCGCCGCCGGAGCCATACCCCTGGGTCTCGCCACTCACGGTGTTCACCTCGTACTCATCGCGTGCACCTCAGGCGGGCAGTGTGCCACACGGCCTCAGCTCTTGGTCGGCACGTTCATGAGCACCGCCGAGGCCACCTGCTTGCCCACCACGCACGACTGCTGCGGGTCCTTGGCGAGATCCTTGTCCTCGTAGTCCACCACCAGGCTCTGACCCTCCGCTGTCTTGATCTTGACCGCGCAGGTCGGTGACTTCGCGTTCGTCCTGGTCACAATGGCGGGGTAGCCGGCGATGTCGGTGAGTTCGAACGTAGGCAGGCCGCGGTCCCTCTCGTACACGGCTTCGAAGGTCGGGCCGCTGGTCGACATGCTCACATTGACCATCCGGATAATCATCCGGTCGGGGATAGTCGTCTTTGTCCACATGCAGCGCTGCGTGCCACGCAGGCCGGTCAGCTGGGCCGGGGGCATATCGAGCCGGAACCCGCCCGCCTGCTGCGCGGTCAGCAAATCACACGGCCGACTCGACACAGCCGCGACATCCCGCGGATTCTTGACCGCTGGAATCGGCGGCGCCGCCTGCAGCGGATTCGGGCGCGGAACTACTGAGGACGTGGCGGCCGGCGCCGCGACGGAACCGGCACCGCCGCACCCCGCTACCATGATCGCCGCACCAATAGCGATCAAGCTACCCACCAGCCGACGCGCCGCAGCCTCTCCCTGGTTCACGTAACTCACCGTGTCCCCCCGTATGCGTAGTGTGAAAGTAACCCCGCAGTCTGCCACACCAGCGCCACTGAGATGCGCTGCCCCGCGACCCCGTT
>DASTBN010000693.1:0-2100 GCA_035712045.1 Pseudonocardiaceae bacterium | reverse complement strand
GCTCCTGCCCCTGCGGCGGACCGCCGCCGCCAGATCGCCCTGGATCTGTGGCAGCGAGGTGCCGTCGGGCAGGCCGTATTGCTCGAGCCTGATCGCTCCCACGGTCGCGCTCGACCAGACCGGAAACGAGCTGTCCCCGTGCTCGCCGATGATGTAGGCGTGCACGGAGTCTTCGTCCACGTCGAGAAGCTTCCCGAGCTGATGCCGCAGACGCGCCCCGTCCAGGACCGTCCCGCAGCCGAAGATCAGGTGAGCTGGCCGGGTGGAAGCCTCGATCGCGATCCGGGTCAGCACGTCCACCGGGTTGCTCACCAAGATCACGACCGCCTCTGGGCAGACCCGGTCGAGTTCGCGCACGACACCGGCGATGATGCCCGCATTGACCCTGGCCAGTTCCAGCCGGGTCTGACCGACCGCAAGCGTCGGCCCCACCGTGACCACCACTACGTCAGAGCCATCCAGGTCGGCATACTCGGCGGTGGGAATGACCACCATCTCCGACAGGAGCGGGACCGCGTCGCCGATATCCCAGGCCTGTCCCTCCGCCCGGGCCAGATCGCGATCGTAGAGAACGACCAGATCACACACGCGAAGCAGCACCAGCGCGTTTGCTACGGCCGAGCCAACACGCCCGGCCCCAAGAACCGACACCTTCGAACGAGCTTGACTCATGCGAGCAGACCACCCCCGCCCAGGCTCACCACCCGAACCTAAACGCCCCCGCGGCACAGGTCGACCCGTGCCCGTCTCGGCCCGCCGTCACGGCCCGTCGCTACGGGGTGATCTCGATCCAGGACCGGATCATCTCCGGGGTCGCCATGTCAAGCAGCGCGGGGTGATCCGCGCGGATGTGGTCGCGGACCAGCGCCACGACCCGGTCCTCGTCGTCGTCACGGATGACGTACCCGCACTCGCAGGTCACCTGGTTGGCCATCGACCACCCCTTCTGCCGGCGATTGTCGGGCTCAGCCCTTGTCACTATCTTGGCCGGTAAGTTGTCGAAACGAACGCTGCGGGGCATGGTGCGGATTCAGCTGTGCGGGCGGTTCGCCGTCGTGATTGACGGGCAGGCGACCGAGTCGCGGCTTCCGGGCCGGCAGGGCCGGCTGCTCGTCGCTTACCTCGCCGCACACCGGGCGCAACCGGTCGAGCGGACCGTTGTGCTGGACGCCCTGTGGCCGGAAGGCGGTGCCGGAGCGGCCGGAACGCTGACGGTGCTGCTGTCGAAGGTGCGCTCGCTCCTCGTGCCCGCCGAGATTCGGGGCCGACGCACCCTGCAGCTCGCACTGCCGGCGAACTCGGTGGTGGACCTCGACATGGCCACAACTTCCCTGCATTCGGCCGAGTCCGCAGTGGCGTTGCGGGACTGGCGCCGCGCCTGGCCGACCGCGCTCGCCGCTCAATATGCCGCGCGCCGGCGGTTCCTGGCGGAGTTCGAGGCGCCCTGGATCGACGAGTGGCGTCGGCAGCTGGACGTGATCTACGAACGAGCGCTCGCCTGCTACGCCGAGGCGTGTCTGGGCATCGGGGGGACGGAACTGCCGGCCGCCGAACGTGCTGCGCGCCGCCTTGTGGCACATGCTCCACTGGCCGAGACGGGGCACCGGTTGCTGATGCGGGCCCTCGCGGCGCGTGGTGACGCTGCGGACGCGCTCGCCGTCTACGACCAGCTTCGCCAGCAGTTGCGTGAGGAGCTGGGGGTCTCGCCGTGCCCGGCAACGCAGGCGCTGCACACCAGGCTGCTGCGCGGGCAACCGCTTGACGAACCAGCCAGGCCCGTCACCAACGCCGGGTGACCATCGCGCTTTCCGCTCCGCACGCCTTGTCAGCGCGTAGGCGCGGCGCACGGCGGCGAGGTCCCTTGCGTCGCTCCCAGGCTGGCGACGCCGCCTACGCGCCGGCCGGCTGCGGCATCAGGCCCAACTGCGTGAGCAGCGAGACCTGGTCGTAGTAGAGGTCGCCGCCCACGACCCGCTCGCCCGAGTCGAAGTGCCACATCTCGCACAGCGGCAACACGAACTCCTTGCCGGTGGCGGCGAACGGTCCGAGCTGCCCGTCATGGGTTCCTTCGACGGTGAACGTGCACACCACCGTCTGGCC
>DASTBN010000692.1:0-4759 GCA_035712045.1 Pseudonocardiaceae bacterium | reverse complement strand
CTCGCGCCGCGTGCGCAGCAGGACCTCATCCGCGACCCTGAGCTGGGCTTGGACTACCACCGGATGGTGCACGGCAGCCAGTCCTTCACCCACCACCGGCCGATCGTGGCGGGAGACGAACTCGCCGCGACGCTGCACGTGGACGCGATCCGCGCGATGGGCGGCAACGACATGCTGACCCTGCGGTGCGAGATCACCGACAGCGCCGGTGATCCGGTCACGACCGCCCGGGCCGTGCTGGTGGTCCGGGGGGAGGCCGGGTGAGCAGGCGGGCGCGCACCGAAGCCGCCGAGGGGCAGGAGCTGCCAGGGCTGGCGGTCCGCGTCACCCGGGAAGATCTGATCCGTTACGCCGGGGCCTCCGGTGACTTCAACCCGATTCACTGGAGTGACCGGGCTGCCCGGGAAGCCGGGCTCCCCGATGTCATCGCGCACGGCATGCTCACCATGGCGCTGGCTAACCGCCTGGTCACAACCTGGGCGGGGGACCCGGGCGCGGTGGTGGAATGCGCGGTCCGGTTCACCCGCCCGGTCGTGGTGCCCGATGACGCCGACGGAGCACTTATCGAGTTCTCCGCCAAGGTCGCTCGACGGCCCGACGAGCGCACCGCCATCATCGCCATCACCGCCCGCTGCGCCGCCCAGACCGTCCTTGGCCAGGCCACCGCCACCGTCGCCCTCGCCTGACGTCTTTCCCGATCTCCCGTAACCCGCCAGACGGGCGGTTGGAGAGCGGCGGGCGGAGTGGCATACACTCTGAGGCGCTGGCTTGCCGGCGGATGTTTCCTGCCCGCTGGCGTCAGTGTGTGAAGATGGTTCTGGTGTCCCGGCAGGACGCCGAGCAAAGGGGTGTAGCTCAACTGGCAGAGCAGCGGTCTCCAAAACCGCAGGTTGCAGGTTCAAGTCCTGTCGCCCCTGCGTGGCAAGGGTCAACGAGTGAATGTGGTGCCGGCCTGGCCCGGCGAGACGGAGGATTATCAGCGTGAGCGAGGATCGCGCCCACGAAACGCAGGAGCGGCTGGAGGACGCTGAGGCGCCGCAGTCGGCTGCGACCGCGCGCCGGGAGCGATCCGCGAGCAGGCCCACCCCGTCGCGGGGCTCCTTCACCGCGGGCAAAGACCAGCCAACCAGGGCCCGTGGCGCAGCCGACACCAAAGTGGCCCCGCCCGCCAGGTTGATGCGATTCCTGCGCGAGGTGGTCGCCGAGCTCACCAAGGTCATCTGGCCGAGCCGCCGGGAGCTGGTGGTGTACACGGTTGTGGTACTGGTCTTCGTCAGCGTCATGGTGGCCCTGGTGTCATTGCTGGATATGGGGCTGGGCCGGGCTGTGCTAACAGTTTTCGGCTGATGCCCGTGCGCGACGCCGCACCGGTACGGCAAGTAGAGAAAGTGAGATGGACTGTGACTTTCCCCGAAGGCACTTCGGCCGACGACGGGCAGGAGCTGACGGGGCTGTTCGGCGACGACACCTCTCTGAGCACCCAGGACCCCGGCCCCGACGCGGAGACGGACGAGGAGCAACCCGCCGAGCTCGTGGATCCGGCCGCCGAGCTCCGCTCGGCGCTGGCCGCCGCGCCCGGTGAGTGGTACGTGGTTCACTCCTACGCCGGCTATGAGAACAAGGTGAAAGCCAACCTGGAGACCAGGATCCAGACCCTCGACGTCGAGGAGTACATCTTCCAGGTGGAGGTACCGACCGAAGAGGTCACCGAGATCAAGAATGGCCAGCGCAAGCAGGTGCAGCGGAAGGTGCTGCCCGGCTACATCCTGGTCCGGATGGATCTCAATGACGCCTCCTGGAGCGCGGTGCGCAACACGCCGGGAGTTACCGGCTTCGTGGGAGCGACGTCCCGGCCGTCTCCGCTGACCCTGGACGAGGTGCTGAAGTTCCTCGCCCCGCGAGTCGCGCAGCCGAAGGTGCCCGTGGGAGCTGGCAAGCACGCCGGGAGCGCGGGCGGCGCCAAATCCACGATCGAGGTTGACTACGAGGTGGGCGAGTCCGTCACCGTCATGGATGGTCCCTTCGCCACGCTGCCGGCGACGATCAACGAAGTCAACGTCGACGCCCAGAAACTCAAGGTGCTGGTGTCGATCTTCGGCCGGGAGACTCCGGTCGAGCTCTCATTCAGCCAGGTCGCCAAGATCTAGCCCCACAACTAATCCAGGAAGGAACCATGCCCCCGAAGAGACGCAGGAAGCTCACGGCTACCGTGAAGCTCGCACTGGAGGCGGGCACCGCGAACCCCGCTTCGGTGGGGCAGGCGCTGGGCCCGCACGGCCTGAACATCATGGAGTTCTGCAAGGCCTACAACGCCGCCACACAGAACAATCGCGGTGAGGTGGTGCCTGCGGTGATCTCGGTCTACGAGGACCGCTCGTTCGACTTCGTGCTCAAAACCCCGCCGGCCTCGGTGCTGCTGCTGAAGGCCGCCGGTGTCGCCAAGGGCTCCGCCGAGCCGCACAAGACCAAGGTCGCCAAGATCGGCCGCGAGCAGCTCCGCGCCATCGCCGAGCGCAAGCGCGAAGACCTCAACGCCAATGATATCGACGCCGCCATCAAGATCATCGCTGGTACCGCGAGATCCATGGGCATCACGGTCGTCGATTAGCTCGTCCGCAGCTGTGGCAGGGCCAGGCGCTGGCCCGGACCACGAACTGATCCCATGAGAGGACAGTGGAGATGAAGCGCAGCAAGGCCTATCGCCAGGCCATCGAGAAGGTGGACCGGAGCCGTCTCTACAGCCCGCTGGAGGCGGCGGCGCTGGCCAAGGAGACCTCCCCGACGTCCATGGACGCCACCGTCGAGGTGGCCATGCGGCTAGGGGTCGATCCCCGCAAGGCCGACCAGATGGTGCGGGGCACGGTGAACCTGCCGCATGGCACCGGCAAGACCGTCCGGGTCATCGTCTTCGCCAGCGGCGACAAGGCCGCCGAAGCCGAGGCCGCGGGCGCCGACGCGGTCGGCTCGGAAGATCTCATCGCCCGCATCCAAGGCGGCTGGCTGGACTTTGACGCCGCGATCGCCGCACCCGACCAGATGGCCAAGGTCGGCCGGATCGCCAGGATTCTCGGTCCCCGCGGGCTGATGCCCAACCCGAAGACCGGAACCGTCACTCCCGATGTGGCCAAGGCCATCACCGACATCAAAGGTGGTAAGATCAACTTTCGGGTCGACAAGCAGGCCAACCTGCACCTCGTCATCGGCAAGGTGTCCTTCGAGGCGAACAAGCTGGTCGAGAACTACGCCGCCGCGCTCGATGAGGTGCTGCGGAGCAAGCCCGCGGCGGCCAAGGGCCGTTATCTGAAGAAGATCAGCCTTTCCACGACCATGGGCCCGGGCATCCCGGTCGACCCCAACCGCACCCGCAACCTGCTCACCGACGAGGTCACCGCCGACGCCGTCAGGTCATGATCACCGTTTGGGTGTCGGAAACGACAAGTTTTGTCACTCTCGACACCCAAACGGTGATCTTCGTGACACCCCGGGTAGGCTTTTCCTAGTTCCGCCGAAGACCGCTGGTCTGGTGTGCCAACAGTGCACCACGAAGGCCCCGCGAAGAGCGGGCGGCCCGCGCAGGGGGACGTGGTTGTGTTGTGCGCGGCGTGATAGCGCGCTGCGTGACTTCGCCCCTGCGCCCGCTGCGCCGGGGCGTTTCGTCGTTTCGGAGCCGGTCGGAGAATCAGGCGGGCATGACACCGATCCGACAAGGAGGCGATCCATGGCTAGACCGGACAAGGTCGATGCCGTTGCCGATATCGCGGAAGAGTTCCGTAACGCCACAGCCACGGTCGTGACCGAGTACCGCGGCCTGTCCATGACGCAGCTGACCGCCCTGCGCCGGTCACTGGGCACCGACACCACTTACCGGGTCGCCAAGAACACCCTGGTGTCGCGGGCCGCCAGGGACGCGGGGATCGAGGGCCTCGAGGAGCTGTTCGCAGGCCCCACCGCGATCGCGTTTGTGCGCGGCGAACCGGTGCTGGCGGCGAAGGCGCTGCGGGATTTCGCCCGGGATAACGCCGCGCTGGTGATCAAGGGCGGCTACTTGGACGGCCGCCCGCTGACCGTCGCCGAAGTCACCCAGATCGCGGATCTGGAGTCCCGCGAGGTGCTGCTGGCCAAGATGGCCGGCGCGATGAAAGCCAGTCTCTCCAAGGCGGCCCGGCTCTTCAACGAGCCGGCGTCCCGAGTCGCCCGGCTGGCTGCGGCGCTGCGGGACAAGCAAGCGCCCCCCGGCGAGCCCCCCGGCGAGCCCACTGGCGAGCCCGCCGAGGACTGAGCGAGGCGGCCCGGCCCGCCACCACGGACACCAGAAAGACCCAGAACGACAAGGAGAAACGCCACCATGGCGAGAATGACCACCGACGAGTTGCTCGACGCGTTCAAGGACATGACGCTGCTCGAGCTGAGCGAATTCGTGAAGAAGTTCGAGGAGACCTTCGACGTCACCGCAGCCGCCCCGGTCGCCGTGGCTGCGGGTCCCGCGGCGGGAGCGGCCGAAGCCCCGGCCGTTGAGGAGAAGGACGAGTTCAACGTCGTCCTTGAGGCCATCGGTGAGAAGAAAATCCAGGTCATCAAGGTGGTCCGCGAGGTGGTCTCCGGCCTGGGCCTCAAGGAGGCGAAGGACCTTGTCGAGTCCGCGCCCAAGGCCGTCCTCGAAGCCGTCCCCAAGGACCAGGCCGAAGCGGCCAAGGCCAAGCTGGAGGAAGCCGGCGCCAAGGTCAGCCTGACCTGAGCCGGTCCCGGGGCACCCAGCGGG
>DASTBN010000691.1:0-3058 GCA_035712045.1 Pseudonocardiaceae bacterium | reverse complement strand
GCCGCGACCAGGTTCTCTCGTGGGCCGGTTGCCTGCCTACCGGCCGATCGTGACGATCTGCCCTTGGCCGGAGCCGGGCAGGTAGCGGCCGTCTCCCGCCCAGGTAACGGTGTAGCCCAGTCCCAGCAACGCCCCGACGGTGCGTAGCACCCCTGGGCAGCGAGCGACACCCGTCGAGTCGGTCACCGCGGTACACAGCAATGTCCCGTTGCCGTTATGGCCGGTCCTGAACTCCAGGGATCGGCCCGCGACAGGGCGGTTGTCGTCGGCCCGGGCGAGGCGGGCGGTCAGGACGAACACGTAGATATCAACACCCGGCAGCAGCCGCGTCAGCACCGGCGTGGGAGTCACCGTGGTCGGCACTAAGATCACCCGTGTGGTCGCCGAGGCCCGGTCGTTACCGGCGACGGGATCAGTGGACACCGATGCGGCGCTCGCCTGGTCGGTGATCTGGTTCGCTGACCCGGTGTCGGTGACGGTCACGCCCACCGTGACGGTCCTGGTCCGACCGGCCGGGAGTGGTGTCGGCCAGCTGCAGGTGAGCTGGTTGGTGGCGGCATTCCGGGTGCAGGCACCACCGTCGCTGGCGGCCACGTTCGTGAATTGCCCTTCCCCCGGATCGGGCAGGTTGTCGGTGACGATGAGACGGTCCGCGTCCGAGGGACCCGCGTTGGCGACCGTCACCGTGTAGGTCACCGGGTCGTTGGCGGTGGCATCCGGTCGTGAGCCGGTCTTGGTGACGCCGAGATCACTGACAGCCACGACTGTACTCGTCTGGGTAGCGCTGTCATTGGTGCCGTCCGCATCGCGGCCGCCAGCGGCGCTCACCGTGCCGGTGGCGCTGACCGTGGCCCGCTGTCCCCGGCCGTTGAGGAATCCGGCTGGGATCGGCACGTTCACGGTCAGGGTCGTGGTCGCGCCAGGGTGGATCCTGCCGAGCGCGCAGACGAGCTTCGTTGCGTCTGCGGCGTCGTGAGTGCATCCGGTTGGCAACGGGTCGGAGGGCGGCGCGGGCAGGGTGATGTCGGCCTTCGCGCCGAAGGCCGGTCCGGGGCCCCGGTTCTGTACCGGGATGGTGTAGGTGAGCGTGGTCCCAGCGGCGACCGGCTCCGGGGCGGATGTGGCCGCGATCGCCAGGTCGTAGCGGCACCCCGGGTCGTCGGGCGTCTGTGCACACAGGGTGGCGACGGCCGGGTTGGTGTCGACCGTGGCGATCGTGGCGCCGTCAGGCGTGGCGAGCCGGATCCTCTCGATCTTGGTATCAAAGGGAACGAGCACCTGGTAGCGCCCAGCCTGGAAGAAGTCGATGGTTCCTTCAGCTTGGGCGAACGCGGGGTGCGGCATGGTCGTCGATCGCATAACCTGGCCGCCGCCCTCGCTCCGTACGATCACATCTGATCTGAGGTGCTCGGTCCCGGGAGTCGAGACGTTGGCAATCACCACCCCGGCCCCCGCTCCAGATAAGGCGTTCCGGAAATCGACATCGGCCACGAAGCTGCGGGCGTCGTCGATATACTCCGGCTTCGGTATTGGCTCGACCCGCGGGTCGTCGCCACCCGGGCCGGCTTGGGCGTGGACCACTCCGCCGACAAGCGCCACGACACAAGCCCCGGTGATCACCGCGGCCAGGCGCCGCGTGCTGCGGGGAAACCAGGCGGAATGGCCAGTCATGGTTGATCTCCCTTCCCGCACTCGTTGTCACAGAGAGTGAAGACGTAGTTGATACGGCGCTTATCGGCGCGTCGCGCGAAGCCGTTGTCGTTCATCAGATCGTTGGTGGGGGGATCCGACACCCAGAAGTCAGGAAGGTTGTCGGGGTCAGGGGTGCCATCAGGGGCAACGTTCCAGTCCCCGCCCCGGCAGTCCTTCTTGTCGCCATCGAGGCGCACCACGTCGTCTTCACATGCCGTCAGGCTCAGGTAGACGTTGGCGGGGGGCTTTTCGAATCGGCCGCCGTCCTTCGGTATGAGGTACTCGTCGGCGAGTCCCCAGCCCGCGTGGCCGGTCTCGTGGATGAAGACCCTCCGCTCCCCCGCCTCGGCGCTGAAAGCACCGTTGGAGCTGCATTCGCGCAACGTGTTCGTGTTGCCCGGCGGCGGCGTGGCGGGATGCAGAATCGCTTTCACGTCCGCGAATCCGTATTCCGGTGCCGTCGGAACGAAGTTCTGGCAGGTATCGGCGTTCCCGTCGCCATTGAGATCTCGGAATCCGCCGGTGCCAGCGCCGTCGAGGGCGATCCACACGTTGATCGCGCGCTGGTGGTCCAGGACGACTTGCTCTGAGTAAAGCTCGGCGACGGCAGCCTGGGCGTGGCTCAGGAAGTTAGGATCCCTTGGACCGCTGTAAAGCGGATATGTCAAGAGGCCCGCGCTTGGGTTGGTAGGCACGAGAGGAAGGTTCATGGTCGCCGGGAACAGCACGAAGTCGATCGCGTGTTCACGTTCGCCGTTCTTCAGGACGGGAACGAGACGCCCGGCTGGCGGGTCGCCGACCTGAACGGTGCGCCAGCCCGAGAACTTCTCACCCCCGCGATCACGCAGGTGGCAGCCATAGGAAAACGTCGATCCTGCCGCACCCGCTCTGCGGTTATTGGTAAAGAAGGTCGTCTGCCTGCCCGTGGTGCCCGTGATCTCTTTGGTAACACCGCCGTCGGTGGAGAACCAGATCTCGAGGTTATCGGCGAGAGTCGGAGGGAGCGCTCCGCCATCGGGCTGGTCCCCGAAGGAACTCGCGGTGATCGTGATCTGGTCGCCGGGCTGGGGCCATAGCGGGGAGTGCATGCACATGACATGGAGCCCGGGTGGCTGGTCCGGCTCAGCGACCTCGATTTTGAAGTCCACGCCAGCGACGTCGCCATCGTTCGCATTCCCATGGGTGCTCTTGACTTCATTGCAGTTGCCAGTGACGTCACCGGAGAACGTAACCATTCAGCCCTGATGATCAGTGCATGACGTTGTCGCCGATCGGCCGGTGGGCGTCGGGTGGTGGTCGGTGGGGACGTGGTGTCAGGTGGGTGCGGGTAGTGCGGGCATCCAGGGTTGGCCGGTCAGTGCGTCGC
>DASTBN010000690.1:0-4360 GCA_035712045.1 Pseudonocardiaceae bacterium | reverse complement strand
GCTGCTGCTGGAGACCCTGGACGGGATGAGCCACGGCTACCAGGTGTCGGATCCGCGCGGGATCACCGAGGGCACCGGTGCCCGGGACGCCCGGAGCTGGCTCGACCGGCTGCGGGTCGCGGTCCAGGGCCGGTGCGTGCTGCCGCTGCCCTACGCCGACGCCGATCTGGTGGCGCTGTCCCGGGCTGGGCTCACCGACCTGGAATCCCTGGCCATCGGCACCGGTGAGCGCCTGGTGAGTGAGCAGCTCACGGTGCAGCCGCTCACCGGGGTGAGCTGGCCCGCCGGTGAGACGCTGGACGAGCGCACCCTGGCCGATCTCACCAGGCTGCGGGCCCGCGCCGTGCTGCTCACCCCCCGGGGCCTCGGGCCGGCGGCCAGCGCCGACATCGTCACCGACACCAGGAGCCCTGCGAGTACTACCAGCCTGGGTGGCGCGTTACCCACCGGCCAGAACTCACCCCTTGGGCTGCTGGTTGACCCATTGCTCACCAGCGCCCTGACCGACCCCGCGAATCCGCGATCGGCCCAGAACGCGCTGGGTGCCCTGGTGTATCGCGCCACGAAAGGCCAGGGGGTGCTGCTCGTGCCGCCCCGGCGCTGGCAGGCGAGCGGGCCGGAGGCCACGGCTTTGCTGCTCACGGCCGGGCAGTTGCTGGCGGCGGGCTTGCTCACCCCGAGGGAGCTGCCCACCCTGGCCACCACCCGTCCCCCGGCCGGGAGCGGCCCGCTGATGGTGCACTACCCGGCGCCACCGCGCGCTGAGGAGATCCCGCCCCAGGTCACCGCAGAGATCCAGCGGGACCGTGACGTGCTGCGGGACCTGCAGGTGGCGACCGTGCTGGATCCCGCCGCGAACCTCAAGCCGGCCACGCTGCTGGACCCGCTGCGGCTCGGGCTGCTGCGCGGGGCCTCCGCCGCGTGGCGTGAGGCCCCCGCCCTGGCGGCCCAGCTGACCTTGGCGCAAACTAGCCAACTGGATGAGGTCCGGCGGTCGGTGCGGATCGTGCAACCGCCTGGCCCCTACAGCCTCGCGGCGTCGGACTCCCCCTTGCTGATCACGGTGAGCAACGAGCTGCCGGTCGGCGTGCAAGTGGCCCTGAACCTCTCAGAGACTTCGGGGCTGCGCGCCGGGGCCGTCGGGCTGCAGCTGGTGCCGGCCCGCAGCACCCGGCAGCTGATCATCCCGGCGAAGGTGAGCCGGGCCGGTCAGTTCAGCGTCGACGCGTCCTTGAGTACCCCGGGCGGGACCCCGCTGGGCGAGCCGAGCACCCTCCAGCTGCGTTCCACCGCCTTCGGGCGGGTTACAGTCGCGCTCACCTCGGGCGCCGCGGCCTTGCTCGTGCTGCTGGTGGCCCGCCGCATCGTGCGCCGCGTGCGTCGGCAGCGCCAATTGAGTGAGCCAGAGAAAGCCGGGTGAGGCTTGGACACCGCGAACACAGCACCCAGCGCTCATAGGCCCAGCGGCATTCATGGGCCCGGTACGCGGCTGGCCGCCCGGCCGCTGCGCTCGCTGGCCGCCGCGACGGGCACGATGGCGCTGGCCACTCTGGTGAGCAGGATCACCGGTTTCCTGCGTCAGCTCGGGCTGGCGGCGGTGCTGGGGCTCGGTGTCGTCAATGATTCCTACACGGTGTCCAACACGCTGCCGGCGATGCTCTACGAGATTCTCCTCGGCGGGGTGCTGACCAGCGTTATTGTGCCGTTGCTAGTGCGCGCCGCGAAGGAGGACGCCGACCACGGCGAAGCGTATGTGCAGCGCCTGGTCACAGTGGCGTTCGTGGCACTGAGCGCGGCGAGTGCGCTGGCCGTCATCGCGGCCCCGTTGCTGGCGGTGCTGTTCCTGGGTAACGGCGAGGACGCGAACCCGCAGCTGGCCACCATGTTCGGTTACCTGCTGCTGCCGCTGATCCTGTTTTACGGGCTGTCGGGATTGTTTGGGGCGATCCTCAACGCCCGCAGCATGTTCGGCCCGCCGGCCTGGGCGCCGGTGCTCAACAACGTCATCGTGCTGGTGTCCTTAGGCGTCTACACCCTGGTGCCGGGTGAGATCAGCATCAATCCCGCGCGGCTGAGCGACCCGAAGCTGCTAGTGCTGGGCCTGGGCACCTGCGCGGGGATCGTCGCTCAGGCGCTGGTGCAGCTGCCGGGACTGCGGCGGGCCGGTTTCCACTTCGGCTGGCGCTGGGGCTGGGACTCCCGGCTGACCCAGGCCAGCGGGATGGCCGCCTGGTTCGTGGTGTACGTCCTGGTGGGCCAGCTCGGTTTCGTGGTTACCACCCGCTCGGCCGCCCAGGGCGATCCCGGCGGGGTGGTGATCTACGGCCTGGTGTGGCTGCTGCTGCAGCTGCCCTACGGTGTCCTGGGCTACTCCCTGCTCACCGCGATCATGCCGAGGATGAGCCAGGCGGCGGCTGACGCCGACTGGCGCGCCCTGGTGGAGCACCTCTCGCTGGCCAGCCGCTACCTGATCATGCTGCTGGGACCGGTGGTCGTGGTCTTCACCCTCGCCGGGGAACCGATCGGTGTCGCGCTGTTCTCGCTGGGCAAGGCGGGAACCAACGCCGAGCGCCTCGGCCAGGCGCTAGCGGTATCGGCGTTCGGACTGCTGCCATACGCGGTGACGATGCTGCAGCTGCGGGTGTTCTATTCGATGGCCGACGCGCGCACCCCGACGATGATCAACATGATCATGGTGGCGGTGAAGCTGCCGCTGCTGCTGGCCTGCCCGGTGTACCTCGACGACGCCGACGTGGTGCTCGGGCTCACCGCAGCCAACTCCTTCTCGCTCGCGGTGGGCGCGCTGATCGGGCAGATCTGGCTGCGCCGACGGCTCGGCCGGGTTGAGACCAAGCGGTCTCTGATCACGTTGCGCGATTGTGTGATCGGGGCCGTCCCGGCCGTGGCCGCAGTGCTGGGGCTGCGCGCGGTCACCGACTGGGACGGGGTCAGCGGCGCCTGGCTGGACCTGACCTGCACCACAGTGATCGTCGGCGTCCTCATGGGCCTCGCGCTGCTACTGCTGCGCACTCCCGAGCTCACCGAGGCGCTGCCGGCTCCGGTACTCGCGCGTCTCAGCCGCAATAGACGCTGGGCGAACACCAAGAAGCCGTAAACTTGACACTCACCGGCGGCGAGGTCCGGGGGAAGACCAGGGAGAGTGAGTTCACGGTGAGTGAGTCAGCGGTGACGGGGCCACATCGGTCCCCTTCTCCCTGGCCCGCTGCTGGGTGCGCGCTCGGGCAGGGCCGTTACCGCCTGCTCGCCGAGGTCGGCCGGGACGATCGTTACTCCGTGCGGCTATGGCGGGGCCGGGACCTTGTGCTGGACCGTGACGTGGCCCTCACCCTGTTCACCGCAGCGCCCCACGACACGGCCCCGGCCGCCTCGCTGCGCGCCGCCGCCGCGCGCGCGCTGCGCTCAGCCCGCCTGGAAGTGGCCGGCGCGGCGCGGGTCCTGGACGTGCTGGAACCGGAGCAGCCGGAGGCGGACAGCGATGCCAGTGCCGGGGTCACGGTGGTGATCGCCGAGTGGACATCCGGATGGGCTCTGGCGGACCTGCTGGATAGCGGCCCGCTGCCGCCGTCGATGGCGGCCCGGGTGCTGGTGCCTCTGGCCGACGCGGTCGATACCGCCCATAACACCGGTCTGGTCCTGGGCTGTGATCATCCGGACCGGATCCGGGTCGCGGCCGACCGGGCGGCCCGGCTCGCTTTCCCCGGGCCCGCTCCGGCCGCGGGACCCCGGGACGACATCCGCGGCCTGGGCGCGATGCTGTACCTGCTGCTCACCGGGTGCTGGCCATTGCGCCAGCGGCTGGGCAGCCTCGCGCCGGCACCGCTAGCTCCGGACGGCACGCTGATCAGCCCCGCCGCGCTGCGGCCTGAGGTGCCGGTGGAACTGTCCACATTGGCGTTACGGTGCCTCGCCGATCCAGGTAGCGGCGGAGGAGTCCACACCGGGGCTGCGGTGCGGCAGGTGCTGGAGCTCTGCGGCTCAGGAGCGGATGACCTGTTCTGGGCGGAGGGCCACTCCCGGGATCCCCGGCGGGCGGCCCGGCTGCGCCAGATCAAGTTCCGGGTGTCGATGACGGTGCTGGGCGTGGCCACCCTGATGATCATCGGTTACATCGGCCTGCAGGTGGTGTCGGTGTTCACGGACACTGCGGGGGCGCCGCTGGTGGTCGTCTCCACCGCGCCCGGGCGCGGCGCACCCATCACCCCGGTGCTCGCCGCCCCGGCCCGGGTCAAATCACTCGCGGTCTATGACCCCTCCGGCCTGGGCAGCCCCGATGACCAGCGCGATGTCGGCAAGCTCGTGGACGGGAACCCCAGCACCGGCTGGTCCACCGACTCCTACT
>DASTBN010000689.1:0-8092 GCA_035712045.1 Pseudonocardiaceae bacterium | reverse complement strand
CGAGCAGTCCCGCTCGCCGAGATGCAGCACCGACCCGTGCCCGTCAGCGAGGATCTGGACCTCGACATGCCGGGCCGGGTCGAGGAGGCGCTCGATGTACACCCGGCTGTCGCTGAACAGCGCCTGGGCATTCGCCCGGACCTCCCGGAACGTCGGCTCGAGTTCGGCGGCGGTGGTTACTACTGCCATGCCGCGCCCACCGCCACCGGCCGCCGCCTTGATGATCACCGGCAGGCCGATCTCCGCTACCACCGCCTTCGCCTCGGCCGGGGTGGCCAGCGGGCGCTGGCTGCCCGGCAGCACCGGCACGCCCGCCTTGGCCAGCAGTTCCCGCGCGGCGATCTTGTCACCGAGTTTGGCGATCACCTCCGCTGGCGGGCCCACGAAGGTGAAACCGCTGGCCGTGCACGCCTCGGCGAAGTAGGGGTTCTCGGAGAGGAAACCGTAACCGGGGTGGATCGCGTCGGCCCGGGTGCGCCGGGCAGCCTCCAAGATCGCTGGCATGCTCAGGTAGCTGCGCCGGGCCGGTCCCGGCCCGATCTGGACCGCCTCGTCGGCATACCGGACGACAGCGGAGTCCCGGTCGACGGTGGAGTACACCGCGACCGTGGCGATCCCGAGCTCCCGGCACGTCCGAGCCACCCGCAGGGCGATCTCGCCCCGGTTCGCAATAAGCACCTTGCCGAACACCGCTGGGCCGCCCATCACCTCTCGGCCGGTTCGATCGCGAACAGCCGCTCGCCGTACTCCACCGGCGCCGCGTCAGCCACCAGCACGTCGACCACTCGGCCAGCGAGCTCAACCGTCACCGGCAGCATCAACTTCATCGCCTCGATGATCCCGACCTGCTGCCCAGCTGCCACCTTGGTGCCGACGTCCACGAACGGCGCCGCCCCAGGCTCCGGCGCCTGATAGAACACCCCCACGGTCTGGGCGGTGACGTACCAGGTGGCGGCATCCTCGGTCCGGTCCGCGGGCTCGGCCGCCGCGGCTGGACCGCCGACCTCGGTCGGTTGGGCGGGCATCGCCTGCTCCGGCCACTCCAGCTCCAACTCGACCCCGCCGGTCTTGATCCGCAGCAGCCGTGGCATCCGCTCCAGGCCGGTGAGCAGCCGCAACACCCCGTCCTCGACGCGCCGCAGGACCTCCAGGTCAGCCATCATCGCCACTCCTTCAGCACCGACACCTGGCCTGTTCCGAATCGACGGAACCGGTCATGCCGGGCGGCCACCAACTGGGCCGGGTCGAGCCCGGACAACTGTCGCAGCGCGGCCAGTAGTGCCTCCCGGACGAGCTCGGCGGCCTGAGGGTGGTCGCTCTGCGCACCGTCCGGCGGCTCCGGGATAACCCCGTCCACGATGCCCACGGTCAGCGACTGCCGGGCGTCCAGACGCAACGCCTCCGCAGCCTGCGGCGCTGCGCCGGCGCCGTTCCACAGGATCGCCGCGCAGCCCTCCGGGCTGATCACCGAGTATGTCGCGTTGGCGCAGGCGAGCACTCGGTCGGCGACCGCTAAGGCCAGCGCGCCGCCACTGCCGCCCTCACCAGTGATCACTGTGACGATCGGCGTGGGTATTCCAGCCAGCAGCCGGATCAGCTCGGCGATGGCGATCGCCTGACCCTGCTCCTCGGCCTCGATGCCGGGGTAGGCGCCCGGTGTGTCCACGAAGGTGACCACCGGCAGGCTGAGCTTGGCCGCCAGCCGGACCACCCGGGCCGCTTTGCGGTACCCGGCGGGTCTGGGCATCCCGTAGTTGCGTGCGGTCAACTCCGCCGGAGTATGTCCCTTCTGGTGGCCCAGGACGACCACCGGTGTACCGGCCAGTGTGGCCAGCCCGGCGACGACCGCGGCGCAGTCGCCGGAGACCCGGTCCCCCCGCAGTTCCTCGAAGTCGTCGAAGATCCGGTTGACGTACTCGAGGGTCGTCGGCCGACCCAGATGGCGAGCCCGCTGCACCGCCTCCCAGGCGCCAACCACCGGCAGCAGTCCCGGATCGCTGACGACTCCGCAGGGTGCTGGCTGGGCTGCCATAGAGTCGGCCCGCCGATTGGCCGACAGCAGTCGACCCAGCACCTGGCGCAGCGCGTACCGGGGACTGATGAGGTCAATCAGGCCTAGGCTCAGCAGGAGCTCAGCCGTCTGGAATCCCTGCGGCAGGGTCTGCTGGATCGTCTGCTCGATCACCCGAGGCCCGGCGAAGCCCAGCCGGGCGCCGGGTTCGGCCACGATGACATCGGCCAGCGTGGCGAATGAAGCGGCGACGCCGCCGTAGGTGGGATCAGTGATCAGCGACACGGTCAGCACCCCGGCCTGGTCCAGCCGACCGAGTGCCTGAGCGGTCTTCGCCATCTGCATCAGCGAGATGCCGCCCTCCTGCATCCGCGCGCCCCCAGACGCGGTCATCATGAGCAGCGGGACGCGCTGCCGCAGCGCGGCGTCCGCGGCGATCGTGATCAGCTCGCCGGCGCTGGCACCAAGGCTCCCGCCGAGGAACCGGAAGTCCATCACGGCGGTGACCACCGGGTTGCCTTCGATGGTGCCCCGGGCCACCAGCACCGCTTCCGGGAGGCCGGTGGCTAGCTGGGCGGCCCGCCAGCGGTCCGGGTACGGTCGGGAGTCAACGAACCGGAGCGGGTCGCTGAGCTCGACCGCGACCTCGAGCAACTCGGCAGAGTCCTCGTCGAGCAGCTGGTCGAGCCGCTCCTGGGCGGTAAGTCGGTGGTGATCACCGCAGTCCGGGCAGACCCGCAGGTTGTTTGCCAGCCACCGGCCGTACACCACCTGCTGGCAGCCTGCGCAGATCACCCACTCCTGCGCCACCATCCCCATCACCGCACCGTTTCCGTCATCGGGTGGCGGCCGCTGGCCTTGGGCGGCCGACGCTCGGCGTGACTGAACTACCGTTCCGATACACCTCCAGTGGTCTCAGTAGCGTGACCTCCATCGGTGGATCTCCTCTCGGCCATGGTCGTCGATCGAGAGGTATCTGGCTTCCCCTGCCTCGATCAGCTTCGCGGCATCTGGAATAAGTTCTCAGAAAAACTCGACGGCGGCCACTGCGCGGCTCATGGAAAATACATGATGACGTCCCGGTTTTCGCCATGACGGAAACATGCATGGAGCATGACGTCAACACTGGCCGATGGTGTGGGCAGGGTGCAAAGTTGTTAGCGCCGGGACCGCAATAGCCTTTATTGGCATGGAAAAAGAGGGTGCGGACCATGCTCGTCAAGGTTATTCACTCGAAGTCCATAAATAATTTCCGGTCTATTCACCTCGGTGTCCGCGAGTTCGGCCAATGGACATATCCAGGTAATCTTGTCTTCAGCTCAACCCGCCCTGATTCGTATGCACATCGGGTGAATGGCCGGCGACAAGGTAGCTTCACCAGACCGGCCCGAGGGCGGTCGACCGTGTCTGCGGTGCCGGCCGTCGCCCTCGTCGCTAGCTGCGGGTGTGAGCGATGGCAAGGGCGTCGCTGGACGGTGGGCCGACGCTGCAACGTTCATCTGATTTTAACTAGACATAAGGTATTAATCGGGCATAGTTCGCTCTCGTATTTCCTGGATGCTGGTTGACGGCGGAAGGGAGAAGATCGAGATGCCGACTCCGCGCAGCAGTACGGATCGTGCCCGCGATCAAGAAGTCACAAAGACTCAGTTCAGTCACACTCAGGAACGGGCTCTCTGGCTGGTTCCGGCTGCGGCCAGGACACTAATGGCCGTGGTCTTCACGGGACTTTGCGTGATCACACTGCTGGAGGAATTATACACGCCTAGAAGCCTGGTGGACTACGTCATGAGCGTGGTTTACATAACGATAATGCTCGGGTTGCAATTGTTTTATGTGAGCCGGGCAAGCCCGCGGCCACGGCCTCCACTCAGTTATCTGGCGCTGCTCGCCCAAGCCGCACTGGCCTATCTGCCGCTGTTGCGGTTTCAGGAGTTCTGGGTCGGTCCGTCGGGATTTCTCGCCGGTAGTGTTCTTCTCCTGCTGCCGCCGGTCCTGGCCTGGTCGGCATCCGCGCTGATCGTGGCTATCGCGGCAGTGGCCCAGGCCGCCTTCACCGGGGCGCCAATCGACATTGCCTACACCACGGTTTCCACTACGATCACCGCGCTGGTGGTCTATGGGCTGACCCGGTTGGCGACGCTGCTCACCGAGCTGCACAAGGCCCGGATCACGACCGCCCGGATGGCGGTCGCCGAGGAACGCAAGCGGTTCGCCCGGGATCTACACGACCTGCTTGGCTACAGCCTTTCCGCTATCACGCTGAAGAGCGAGCTGATCCTCCGCCTCTTGCCGAAACGGCCAGCTGAGGCGGAGCACCTGGTGCTGGAGGTACTCGACATCTCCCGCCGGGCAGTGGCTGACGTCCGGGCGGTGGCCAGCGGGTACCAGGAGGTGTCTCTCGATGCCGAGATGCAGTCAGTGAGCTCTGTGCTTACCGCCGCAGACGTGGTAGTCCAGATGAACCTCGATTACGGCCAATTGCCGACCCGGGTCAGCGAGACACTGGCCATCCTGCTCCGAGAGGGTGTTACCAACGTGCTCCGGCATAGCAAAGCCGAGCATTGCGAGATCACCATCCGGCAGGAGGCCGGGCACGTCACTATGGACATCGTGAACGACGGCGCGGTGGGTGGGTCGGCCGACCGGCCCACGGTCGGTGGCAGCGGGATCGACAACCTGTCCGCCCGGATCGCCTCGCTCGGTGGCGCGTTCAACGCGGGCCTGGATGACGAAGGGTGGTTCCGGCTGCACGCTACCGCGCCGGTCGTCTTCGAGCAGACCTTCTAGTGGTGATCCGGGTCCTGCTGGCTGAAGACATGCACATGGTGCGTGGGGCGCTGGTGGCATTGCTTGATATGGAAGCCGATATCAATGTGGTCGCTGAGGTGGCGACGGGTGATGAGATACTTTCGGCCGCACGTCGTTTCCGGCCCGACGTCGCGGTAATCGACATCGGCTTGCCCGGCAAGGATGGCCTGATCGCGGTAGCCGAGATCCAGGAGCACCTGCGAACCTGCCGGACGCTGATTGTCACCGGTCTGGTAACGCCCGGCATTATACGTCGGGTATTGTCCACCCGGGTCGACGGATTCATCGCCAAGGACGCTCCCCCCGAGGCATTGGCAAATGCTATTCGTAACGTCGCCGCCGGGCGCCGCGCCATCGACCCGGATCTTGCTCTTCGTGCCTGGGATTACGCCGAATGCCCACTTACCAGCCGGGAACTCGAAGTGCTCCGGTTGGCCGCCAGCGGAGCGGACGCGGTGGCCATCGGGGCAGATCTGTTCCTGTCGGCCGGCACCGTTCGCAATTACCTGACCAGCATCGTCATGAAGCTGAACGCCCGAACCCGGGTGGACGCCATCCGGCTGGCAAAGGAGGCTGGCTGGCTGTAGTCCGTCTGGACGCTGGCGGGTGGCTGTCCACCCGGATGGTGAACACGCGGGCTGGGCCACCCCTCGAGCGCCCAGAGCGGATCAAAGTCCGCGCCTTCTCTTGGCTTGCTCTTTTCACTGGCATCTCTGCCAAAACGTTGAACGCGCTCCTCGGCGAGTTTACGATTGATGGGTATTCGATAGTATTTACTTGGCATGTACCGCTAAATCCGGGCTTACTGTGAGTCGGCTAAGGTGAGGTGAGGATGACGAGCGAGGGCAACGATCCGCACGGCCGGATAACAGACGACTCGGAATATGGTCAGGAGTTCCCGCCGGTCCGGCCAGCCCTAGAGCGTATGAGTCTAATCGAGATAATGGGCTGCCCAATGCCGGAGCGCGGTCGCTTTCCTTGGCTTAAGGTCGTCCTGGGCACGATCTTCGTGGCGTTGCTGCTCTTGTCGTTCTCTGTCTATACATTTGGCGGCTGAGCGGGCTGGTTGTGACGGCGCGATGAGCCCTCATGGCTGCAAAGTGTGGTGGACGAGTTCGGCGGCGGCGGGGTCTTCGTTTAGGTGGTCGGGCATCCGCAGCGCCACCAGGGTAGTGATCAGCATGCCGCGGGCGGCGAAGTCGCGGGTCTGCTCGGCATTGGCGCCGGTGAGGGTGCGGACCAGGCGATAGATCTCGATCATGCAACGCCGCATCGCTGGTCCGAGTGCCGGGTCGGCAGCGGTCATGAATCCATGAAGGAGAACGAGCAAGAGATCCCGGTCCTGGGCCAGCTGTAGGTATGCACACCCCAGGGCTTTCAGCCGGTCAGGCACCTCAGCGTCGGGTGGCAGGGTCGCTGCGGCGGCCCGGAAGGTGTCCTGGATGCGGGATGCGGCATACTGGTAGGTGGCCAGGAACAGGGCTTGCTTGGATCCGAACAGGCGCAGGACGTAGGGCTGGGAGACGCCGGCGATCCGCGCCACCTGGTCGGTGGTGGTTCCCGTGTAGCCACTGCGGGCGAACGCGTTCACTGCGGCGCGCAGCAGTTGCCGTTCGCGTTGCGCGGCGGTCATCCGGCGCCGCGGCGCCGTCTCATCATCCATCTTGACAGGTTATCAGCCGATTACTACTATTTAGACACCTGGTTATCATCTGCTGCGTACTCCTGGTATGGCAGATTCGGGGAGTTCCCGTGGTTGCGCGCGTATCGAGGCTGGATTGGCAGCTTAGCCAGGACGCCCTGCGCGATGAGGTGGGGCGGGTAACGGAGTTGTTGCGGTCCATCCGGGATCCGGCCAGTACTCCTGTGGTGGGTCAGTGGAACCTCGCTGAGGTCGCCCTGCATTTGTCGCAAGCCTGGCTAGCGATACCCGGCCTGGCGCGGGGAAACCGGTCGGAGGTCGACGCGCTGATACCCGAGCGGGCCGGTGTAGCGGGTGACTCGCTGGTGCGGGATTTCGCTGATCTCGGCGATATGACCACCCGAGGAGTGCGAGCTGACCTGGAGCGTAACTCGGGTGTGCTGGCTGATCGCATCGAGGCCCGCGCGGAGCGGTACTTCGCCGAGTGCGTTGGTCGGTCTGCTGATGAGGTGCGTCCCTGGCTGGTCCAGGACGTCACCTTGCCTCTGTCGGCGTTCACCGGTCACCTGCTCAACGAGACCATCGTGCACGGTTATGACATCGCCCGTGCGGCAGGGCGGCCCTGGCGGATCAACCCGACCCACGCGGTCCTGGTGATGGACCAATTCTTCCTCCCGCTCGTCCAAGCTGCCGATCCACGGTTGCTGGTCAACCCCGACACCACCGCTGGTTTGCACGCTACTTTTAACGTGCGTCTGCGTGGGGGGAGCCGGTTCCATGTCCATTTCGTTTTCGACAACGGCGTGCTGCGAGTCGAGACGCCCTCGGCGCGCCGGGTTGACTGCCATCTCGTTGCCGACCCGGTGACGTTCTTGCTGGTGTTCTGGAGGCGACGTAGCCAGTGGTCGGCGATCGCCAAGGGTCAGCTGATGGCCTGGGGCCGCAAACCGTGGCTGGCGCCGCGGTTCCGCGGCTTCCTGGCCGATCCCTGATCACTCCTCGCGTGAGGACGCCGTGGCCACCCTGGTTGCCTTCCATGCCCATCCGGACGACGAGTCCATCGGCGGGGGAACCCTGGCCAAGCCGCCGTACCTCGAGTGTCTAAAGGCCTTGTTCGAGCACGGTGGGAGCCTTGCCTGCCCACCGTGGTAGCAGCTCAGCGATCGCGACATCGAAGGTGAATGGCTCGCTCACGGATAGCTGCGGGCCGACGCCGATCAGCTGGTAGCAATCGCTGTTCCCGATGCCGTAGACGCTCACCAGAGGCGGCTGCGGTTCGATCCGCCAATAGTGCGGAATCCCGTACTTGGCGTATAGGGCGGGCTTGGTGGCCCGATCCTCCACGTGGCTGCCTGGTGACTCGACTTCCACCGCCAGCAGCACTTCGGCCGGTGCGAACCAGTGCCGTTCCGGTTGCTGGCTGCGCACAACCATGACGTCCGGGATGCGCGTCAGCTGCCGCCCGAAGCGGATCTCCACCCCTTGCGTGACGGCCAGCGGCTCGGGCGCGGCCGCCTCCAGACGGACCATCAAGTGAGCGATGAGGGCCTGATGCAGGCTCGAGGGTGACGGTGACACGGTCAACGCCCCATCCGTCAGCTCGTACCTGCGGTTGCTTTCCGGGAACG
>DASTBN010000688.1:0-9380 GCA_035712045.1 Pseudonocardiaceae bacterium | reverse complement strand
TTCGCCGCGGTGGGCGTGGTGTCCGCCCGCAAGCTCGGCATCGATCCCGCGAAGGTCAACCCGAACGGCGGGGCGATCGCCCTGGGACACCCGATCGGCGCGTCCGGCGCCCGGCTGGCGCTGCACCTGGCGCTGGAGCTGCGCCGCCGGGGTGGGGGAGTGGGCGCGGCGTCGCTGTGCGGTGGCGGTGGCCAGGGTGACGCGCTGATCCTGCGGGTACCCAGCGGCCCCGCTCACGCGCTCGCGTGAGCCCACCCGGCCGGGACGTCACGGAACTGGTCACTCAGGCCCGGCAAGGCCACCCCCGGGCGGTGGCCCGGCTCATCTCGCTGATCGAGGACGGCGCCCCGGAGCTGCGCGCGGTCGCGGCGGCGCTGGCCCCCGATACCGGCCGGGCCCACGTCACCGGCATCACGGGCCCGCCGGGGGCGGGCAAGTCGAGCACCATCAACGCGATGGTCACAGCGCTGCGGGCGGTCGGCGAGCGAGTCGGCGTGCTCGCCGTCGACCCATCCTCCCCGTTCTCCGGTGGAGCGCTGCTCGGCGACCGGGTGCGGATGCAGGAGCACTTCACGGACAGCGGGGTCTTCATCCGGTCGATGGCCACCCGGGGCCATCTGGGCGGCATCGCGTGGGCCACTCCGCAGGCGCTGCGGGTGCTCGCCGCCGCCGGATGCGCGGAGCTGCTGGTGGAGACGGTAGGGGTGGGCCAGTCCGAGGTGGAGGTGATGGCGTTGGCGGACACCACGGTGGTGCTGCTGGCGCCGGGGATGGGCGATGGGGTCCAGGCGGCGAAAGCGGGGATCCTCGAGATCGCGGACGTCTTCGTGGTGAACAAGGCCGACCGGGAGGGAGCCGATCAGGTTGTCCGCGAACTCAAGCACATCATCGCGCTGGGCCGGGCGGGCATCCCGGACCCGAGCTGGCGGCCGCCGGTGATCCGCGCGGTGGCCGTCAGGGCGGAGGGCATCGATGAGCTGCTCGCCGCCATCGCGGAACACCGGCAGTGGATGCGCGGCTGCGGCGAGCTAGAGGCCCGCCGGCAGCGCCGCGCGGAAGCCGAGGTCGAGGCGATCGCGCTGGCGCGGCTGCGGGGCAAGCTCAGCGACGTCCTGCGGGGCAGCGCCCTGCCAGGCCTGGCCAAGCGGGTTGTCGCGGGTGAGCTGGACGTCTACCGGGCGGCCGACGAACTGATCGCCGAACTGCGCGCATAACTCAGGTGGGGTCGGTGAAATCGCCGGCGGCCCGGCGGATCTTCGTGAGCAGCGCCGTGAGCTGGGCGGTCTCAGCCTCGTCCAGCCCCGCGAAGCCGAACTCGACCTCGGTGATCGCCTCGGTGGCGACCTTCTGCCGCTGCCGGCCCGCTTCGGTGATCGTGACCAGTGTGGTGCGCCGGTCAGTGGGGTGGCTGCTGCGCTCCACCAGGCGATTGGCCTGCAGCCGGTCCACGATGTTGGTCACGCTGGTCGGGTGCAGCTGCAGCCGCTGGCCCATGACGTTCATCGGCAGGGTGCCCTGGCGGGAGAACACCAGCAGCACCAGCGCCTCATAGCGGGCGAAGGTCAGGCCATGTGGGCGCAGCGCGGCGTCCACGGCTGATTGCAGGATCTGCTGCACCCGCATCACGCTGGTCACCGCCGCCATGATCCCGGAGGGCCCGATGCGTTCCTGCCAGATCCGCGCGGCTCGGTCGATCGGGTCAAATGGCAGGGGGTGATGGGAAGGCATGGGTGCACGGTAGCCCGATGGGGCAGGCTCGCCGAGCCCCGCTGATCGCACGCCGTACCTCAAGATCGCCGTTTTGGTGTCGAGAACGACAAAATTTGTCACTCTCGACACCAAAACAGTGATCTTTCCCTGGGGTCATTTACAATTAGTAGGTCATCCTATGGTCTGGCTACCAAGGGAATCTGCGATGACCGCCTACGACCCTCAGCAGGCTGATCCGGACGCCGGCCGGGAGCGCTGGCTGCGGCGTTACAAACGGGCGCGCGTGCGGGACGCGGACTTCACCACGCTCTCCGGAGCCGCGCTCGACCCGGTGTACGGGCCTGGCCCGGACGACACGGTCGAGGGCTTCGAGCGGATCGGCTGGCCGGGGGAGTACCCGTTCACCCGCGGGGTGCACACCACTGGCTACCGGGGACGGACCTGGACGATCCGCCAGTTCGCCGGGTTCGGCAACGCCCGCCAGACCAACGAGCGCTACCAGCAGATCCTGCGCAACGGCGGGGGCGGGCTCTCCGTGGCCTTCGACATGCCGACCCTGATGGGCCGAGACTCCGACGAGCCGCTCAGCCTCGGCGAGGTGGGCCACTGCGGTGTGGCGATCGACAGCGCCGCCGACCTGGATGTCCTGTTCCACGGCATCCCGCTCGAGCAGATCACCATCTCGATGACGATCTCGGGCCCGGCGGTTCCGATGTTCTGCATGTACCTGGTCGCCGCCGAGAGGCAAGGTGCCGACATCACCAAACTCAACGGCACCCTGCAAACCGACATCTTCAAGGAGTACATCGCCCAGAAGGAGTGGCTGTTCGCCCCGGAACCGCACTTGCGGCTGATCGGGGACCTGATGGAGTACTGCACGGAAAAGATCCCGGCCTACAAACCGCTGTCCATCTCGGGTTACGACATCAGGGAGGCTGGCGCGACGGCGGCGCAGGAACTGGCCTTCACCCTCGCGGACGGTTTCGGGTATGTGGAGCTGGGCCGCTCCCGGGGGCTAGAGCTCGACCGGTTCGCCCCCGGCCTGAGCTTCTTCTTCGACTCACACATCGACTTTTTCGAAGAGATCGCGAAATTCCGCGCCGCCCGGCGGATCTGGGCCCGCTGGATGCGTGATGTCTACGGTGCCACCAGCGAGAAGGCCCAGTGGCTGCGCTTCCACACCCAGACGGCGGGCGTGTCGCTCACCGCGCAGCAGCCCTACAACAACGTGGTGCGCACCACGATCGAGGCCCTGGCCGGGGTCCTGGGTGGCACCAACTCCATGCACACCAACGCCCTGGACGAGACGCTGGCGCTGCCCTCGGAGCGCGCCGCGGAGATCGCCCTGCGCACCCAGCAGGTGATCATGGAGGAGTCCGGGGTGGCCAATGTGATCGACCCGCTGGGCGGCTCCTGGTACGTCGAGGCCCTCACAGACCGGATCGAGGCCGACGCCGAACGGATTTTCACCCGGATCAGGGACCTGGCGGCGGTGGCGCATCCGTCGGGGAACCATCCGATCGGCGAGATGACCTCTGGCATCCTGCGCGGCATCGAGGACGGCGTGTTCACCGGCGAGATCGCTGACGCCGCGTTCGCCTACCAGAGCGCCCTGGAGAAGGGTGACAAGAAGATCGTCGGGGTGAACACGCTAACCGGATCGGTGACCGACGACCTGGAGATCCTCCGGGTGAGTCACGAGGTGGAACACGCCCAGCGCCGCACACTGGCCGAGCGCCGCGCGCGACGGAACCAGGCCGCCGTCCAGGAGGCCCTGGCCGCCCTGGCCGGACAGGCCGCCGGGGAGGACAGCCTCATCGAGCCGATGCTGGCCGCGGCGCGGGCCGAGGCTACCCTCGGTGAGATCTGCGGCGCGCTGAAGAGGCAGTGGGGCGAGTACCGGGAACCGGCCCGGTTCTGACCTGGAGCTCATGCCAGGATAGATAACGTGAGCAGGCCCAAGCCTCAGCAGACCTTAGCGATATCCGGTGCCGTCGACCTCTCAGCCCTCAAGGCCCGGGCCGAAGCGGCTCCCCGGCGCGACGCCCCGGCCGCGCCACCGGGCAGCGGAGAGAACAGCTGGGTCCTCGACGTCACCGAGAAGAGCTTCCAGGCCGACGTCGTCGATCGGTCCATGCGGGTGCCGGTGCTGGTCGATCTGTGGGCGAGCTGGTGCGGCCCGTGCAAGCAGCTCTCGCCGGTCCTTGAACGGCTGGCTAAAGCCGGAGGTGGCGCCTGGGTGCTGGCCAAGGTCGATGTCGACGCCAACCCGCGCATCGCGCAGCTCTTCGCCGTCCAGTCCATCCCGACGGTCATCGCCATCGCCGCCGGCCAGCCCGTCGACGCCTTCGCGGGAGCTCAGCCCGAACCGCAGATCACGCAATGGATCACGGCGCTGCTCGACGCGCTGCGCGAGCGCCTGCCCGGCATCCGGGCCGCCGAAGCGGCGCGAGCCGGTGAGACCGGCGGGCAGGATACGGAGGCCGAGGATCCCCGCTTCACCGCCGCGCAAGCCGCGCTGGAAGCCGGGGACTTCGACGGCGCCGAGGAGGCTTACCAGCGGATTGTGAACACCGAGCCGGCCAACGAGCAGGCCAAACTCGCGCTGGCCCAGGTCCGGTTCCTGATGCGGGCCGAGTCGGTCGACTCCTCAGCGGTAGAGAAGGCCGACGCGGCCCCCGATGACGTCGACGCGCAGATCGCCGCAGCCGACGCCGAGGTCGCCGCCGGCACGCCGGAGCGGGCATTCGAGCGGCTGGTCGCCGCCGTGCGGCGGTTAAGCGGCGAGGACTGCGATCGCGCGCGAGCGCGGCTGGTCGAGCTGTTCGAACTCTTCCCGCCCGACGATCCCCGCGTCACCGCGGCGCGCCGCGCGCTGGCCCGCGCCCTGTTCTGAGCTCACTGTTCTGCGTTCACTGTTCTGCGGCTGGGGCGAGCCAGAGCGCGCCGGTTGGTGGTAGCCGGAGCATCGCGGAGTAGGGCCGCCCGTGCCAGGACGTCTCACTGGCGATCACCTCGCTGAGGTTCCCCACGCCGGAGCCGCCGTAATCCTCGGCGTCGGTGTTGAGGACTTCCCGCCAGCGTCCCGGCAGGGGAAGTCCGACCCGGAATTCCTCGTGTGGCATGCCCGCGAAGTTCGCCAGGCAGGCCAGCACCGATCCATCGTCGCCAAAGCGCAGGAAACTCAGCACGTTGCCCCAGGCGTCGTTGGCGTCGATCCATTCGAAGCCCGCCGGGCTGGTGTCCTGGCTGAACAGCGCCCGGTGCGAGCGGTAAATCGTGTTGAGATCGCGGACCAGGGCCAGAACGCCACCATGCAGCGGATGATGACGCAGATTCCACTCCAGGGACCGGCCCTCCGCCCACTCCGAGGGCTGGCCCAGCTCGCCACCCATGAACAGCAGCTGTTTGCCGGGATGCGCCCACATGTAGGCCAGCAGGCAGCGCAGGTTGGCGGCCTTGTTCCAGTCGTCGCCGGGCATCCGGCTCCACAGCGAGCCCTTACCGTGCACCACCTCGTCGTGGGAGAGCGGCAGCACGAAGTTCTCGCTCCAGGCGTACATCAGCGAGAAGGTCATCTCGTTGTGGTGGTAACCGCGGTGCACCGGATTGTGGCCGACGTATCCCAGGGTGTCGTGCATCCAGCCCATATTCCACTTGAGCCCAAATCCCAGGCCGCCCACGTGGGTAGGACGGGTGACCCCAGGCCACGCGGTGGATTCCTCGGCGATCGTCACGACACCCGGATTCCGCTTGTAGACGGTGGCGTTCATTTCCTGGAGGAAGGACACCGCGTCGAGATTCTCCCGCCCGCCGTAGGCGTTGGGTGACCATTCACCCGGCTGGCGTGAGTAATCCAGGTACAGCATCGACGCCACGGCGTCCACCCGCAGCCCGTCGAGATGGAACTCCTCGATCCAGTACAGGGCGTTGGCCACCAGGAAATTCCGGACCTCGGTACGCCCGTAGTCGAAGATCAGCGTTCCCCAGTCCGGGTGGTGTGAGCGCCGGGGATCGGAGTGCTCGTAGCAGGGCGCGCCGTCGAAACGGGCCAGCGCCCACTCATCGCGCGGGAAATGCGCGGGCACCCAGTCCATCAGCACCCCGATGCCGACCGCGTGCAGGGTGTCGACGAAATAGCGGAAATCGTCCGGGGAGCCGTACCGGGCGGTCGGCGCGTAGTACGACGTGACTTGATAACCCCAGGATCCCCCAAAGGGGTGCTCGGCGACCGGCAGCAGCTCGACATGGGTGAAACCGGTGTCGGTCAGGTAATCAGTCAGCTGGTCGGCGAGCTGCCGGTAGTCCAGGCCCTGGCGCCAGGAACCCAGGTGGACCTCGTACACGCTCATCGGCTTGCTGTTCACCTGCCCCTGTGCCCGCTCGGCGAGCCAGGGCCCATCGGTCCACTCATGCGCCGAGGGACCGGCGACGACCGACGCGGTGGCCGGCGGGGTCTCGGTGGCCCGGGCCATCGGGTCGGCCCGCTCGTGCCAGGTGCCATCCGGGCCCAGCAGGCGGAACTTGTATCGGGTGCCGGCGTTGACACCGGGCAGGAAGATCTCCCAGATCCCGCTGGAGCCCAGCGAGCGCAGCGGGGTGGCCACCCCGGACCAGCCATCGAAATCTCCGCAGACCCGTACTCCCCGGGCGTGCGGGGCCCATACCGCGAACGAGGTGCCCTCCACCAGGCCACCCGGAGTCGGGTAGGTCCGCACGTGCGCGCCGAGCACCTCCCACAGCCGCTCATGACGGCCCTCCTGGATGAGGTGCAGGTCCATCTCGCCGAGCGTGGGCAGCCAGCGGTACGGGTCATCGGTGATCTCGGTGTGGGTGTCGTAGCGCACGCGCAGCCGGTAGTCACCGCAGCTGAGTGTCCTGCCCTGGAAAAATCCCTGGCCGCAGGGCTCTAGCGGGTATTCCCCGTCGTCGGTGAGCACGGTCACCTCATCGGCGTGCGGGCGCAGTGCTCGGACGACGGTGCCACCGGGGTACGGGTGCGCCCCGAGGATCGAATGCGGGTCATGATGCTCACCAGCGAGCAGGCGGCGCAGCTCGTCCGCTGGTGGCGTTGAGGTGGCTTGTCCCACCACGTGCACAGTCACGTCCTCCCAGGATTCGGGTTGCGCCTAAGTGTGAGGCCTCGCGGCCAGATCCGCTCGCCGGGCGGTTCAGACTGTGAGCAGACGAACGGGATACTCGGCTGCGCTGGCGAGTCTCGCGGGCGAGCAGGCGCGCTTGGCTCGTTCGAAGACCTCGTCGAGGGAAATACTGATTTTCTTGACTGCCATGTACTTAGCGTAACAGCGGAGTGGCACTCTGGTGTGACTGCCCGCATCTACAGCGCCCGCCTCGGCCGAGAGCATCAGCCTCAGGTTCCCGAACTCGACAGCGGAGCGGTTCGAGCGTGATCAAAAAGCGCTCTTGTCGAGTTCGGGAGGGCCAGAGGGGTTGAGGGCTCGCTAAGTGGTGAGGCGGGTGATGGCGGCTAGCGGGATGGGCAGCCAGGTGGGGCGGTGAGCGTGTTCGTAGCCGACCTCGTAGACGGCTTTGTCCAGCTCGAAGGCGCGCAGCAACACCGCCTGGTCACGAGGATCGGGGGCGGCTTGGGAGTAGCCATCGCAGAAGGCGCCCTGGTTGCGGGTGGTCCAGGCGATGGCGGCCGCCGCACGCTCAGCGTCGGCGCTCTCCTGGGGCAGGTGATGGGCGGCGTAGTCAAACGAGCGCAGCATCCCAGCGACGTCGCGCAGCGCCGACGCGGGTGCGATGCGGGCCGCGAGTGGCACCAGAGGCTCACCTTCGAAGTCGATCAGCACCCAGCCGGTGACGTCGCGCAGCGTTTGACCGAGGTGCAGGTCCCCGTGCACTCGCTGGAGCGGCACCGGGACATCGAGCTCGCGTACCTCGTTGTATACGGCCCGCACCGCCGCGGCGTGCTCGGCGAGGGCGGGCACCGCGGCGAGGGTGGTGTCCAGCCTGTGGTGCATACCCTCAGCGAGCTCCTCGAGATATCCGGCGGGAGCGGGGGAGACGCCGAGCGCGGTAGCCAGATCGGCGTGCACGATGGCCACCGCGTGCCCCAGCCGGTGGGCCTCGGCGGCGAAGTCACCACCGGCTTCCGCGGGATTGGCCGACTCGGGCGGGCCGTCCGCGAGCGAGCTTCCCGCCAGCAGATCCCGCACGCTCGCGGTCGCCATCGCCCAGCCCTCAGCGGCGTTGCGCAGGAATTCACTCAGCATCCCGTAGGTCACGGCGGGGGAGCCGGGAGACCACTCGATGCTGCCGAGCGGGGCCGCGATGTGCGGGCAGCGCTGTTTGGCCAGCGCGCGATGCAATTCCAGGTCCGGGTTCGCGCCCATGGTCAGCTTGCGGAACAGCTTGAGGACGTAGGCCTGCCCGTACACCAGGGAGGTGTTGGACTGCTCGGCCCCGACTGGCCGGGAGCGCGCTGAGGCGTCCAGGGTGACGCCCGGCTCGGTGGCGAAGCGCAACCCGCCGGTATCCGCGCCCCGGGCCATCAGCTCCAGCAGCACCGCGGTGAGCTCAGGGTCGTGCACTGCCTGGTACACGACCTGCTCACCGGTGGCGGCCACCCAGGCGTGCCCGAGCGTCTCGGGAAGCTCACCGCGCACGCCGAGCAGCAGCTGATACCGATCCCGGTGCCGCGCTCCCTGGTCGACCTCGACGACGGCGTGCACCAGCCGGGGATTGGTTCCGGCGAGATCAATGGCATGCACCGGGACGACCGCCCGCACCGGACGGCCCTTGCCAGCGAACCAGCGCTGCTCGGGTAGCACCACCGCGAGGGCGTCGGCGATCTCGGTGAGCAGATCGGTAGCGGTGCCGATCACGGGCCACACCCCCGGACTGGAAGATCGATCTGGAACCAGTAGAAGCCGTGCCCGGGCAAGGTGAGCAGGTAAGGCAGCTCCCCTATCGGCGGGAAGCGTACGCCCCCGGTCAGCTCCACCGGGACGCCGCCCTGATGCTCGGACAGATCGAGCTCCACGGGCTGGGGAAATCGGGACATGTTGTTGACGCAGATGACCAGGTCGGCCTCTTGGCGTCGGCAGTAGGCCAGCACGCTGGGGTTGGAAGAGCCCAGCTCGATGAAAGTACCCAACCCGAACGCGGGGTGCTCACGCCGCACCTGGATCATCCGCCGGGTCCAGTTCAGCAGCGACTGCTCCGAAACCGCCTGTGCCTCGACGTTGACCGACTGGTATCCGTACACCGGATCCATGATCACCGGCAGGTAGATGCGGCCGGGGTCACAGCGGGAGAATCCCGCGTTGCGGTCCGGGGTCCACTGCATCGGTGTGCGCACTCCGTCCCGGTCGCCTAGCCAGATGTTGTCCCCCATGCCGATCTCATCACCGTAGTAGAGCACCGGCGAGCCGGGCAGGGAGAGCAGCAGCGCGGTGAACAGCTCCAGCTGGTTGCGGTCATTATCCAGCAGCGGCGCCAGCCGGCGGCGGATCCCGATGTTCGCCCGCATCCGCGGATCCTTGACGTACTCGCTGTACATGTAGTCGCGCTCCTCGTCGGTGACCATTTCCAGGGTCAGCTCGTCGTGGTTGCGCAGGAACAGGCACCACTGGGCGGCGTCCGGGATCGGCGGGGTCTGGGCGAAGATGTCGAGGATCGGGAAGCGGTCCTCCTGGTGCAAC
>DASTBN010000687.1:0-2520 GCA_035712045.1 Pseudonocardiaceae bacterium | reverse complement strand
TACCGTGGGGCTGGACGCCTCGGTCACTGCTTACCTCCTGCGGTCTCTCCCCGTGCTGGCGACAGCGTGCCCGCGCGCTCACGCACGCCGTGGAGTGCTGGCGGTCCGCCAAGAGCACAGCGCAAGGCCACCCGATCAGATGACGGCATGATGTAGAATGAAAATTTACTATCTACATCACATCGTCAAGCGACCGAACGGCGGCGGCTAAGAGCAGCACACACCCTACGTCGCCGCTGGCCAGAGCCATGCGCAGGGAGCAGCCATGAGCGAAGCATCGGCACACACCGACCAGCCATATCCCGACGACACACCAGACGCTGGCGTCTCGACGCTCGCGCCACTGTGCGGTGAGGAGGAGTTCACCGAATTGGTGGCTGGGATGGTCGCCGACGAGGCACCTCGCCTGTTCGCCGTAGTACAGGAGTACGGCGTGCGGGTTGACGGCCGAATCGCGGCCTGGGGCATGGCCCTGGACGACCGCGCCGAGATCGTCCGCGTCGAGGGAGGACGGAGCATGAGCCTGCCCGCACCGGAGCGCCCGGCACATGTCTTCAGCCGCCACCCAGACATCACCGCCCGCGTGGTGTGGGTTCACCCCGAGAAAGCCCCCGACAAGACCGACGCCGACATCGAGGTCGCCGCGCGAGACGGAGGAGCAGGGAGTGAAGCGTAGCGGCTCCGCAGTCACGGGTGGATCCTTACTCCCGGCACTCCGGGGTGTAGCACGGTGCGGTCTCGCATGGCGCGGCGGAGCAGCATGGCGAGGCCGACGGTGTCCTGATGGTGGATGCGGATCCAGCGCGGCGGCAGCTCCGAGCAGGGAAAACGGCGGCACCGACACAACCACCACGCCGGTATCCAACCATCCGCAGCGCCTGGCAAACGCGCCATCCCCAGCCCCATGCGGCCGCTGCGGCTGCGATTTCTGACAGCCGCATCAACCCGAGCGGTTCGCTCGGACGTGCTCGGTTAGCGCCAGGGTGCGCGGGCCAGCGCGAGACCCGCGACAGTAGCGGCATCGACCTCGCGCAGCCGCCCGGCCACCGCGTTCAGCGTGTTGCCGCCTGTGAACACGTCGTCAAAAACCACGATGAAGTTGCCTCTGACTATCGTGGGGCCGGGCACAACCAGGACGTCGTACAGTTCCCTCGCCGCTTCGCGGCGCTCGGCGGCGCTGGTGGTCGCGACCATCTTGGTGGTCTCGGCGGTCTTGACGATTACTGGCGGATCAATGCGGAACGGGTAGCCACGTTCGTCCTGGTCGATGGCGCTCTGGATGACCCGGACGGCGTGGTCGTCGCTGGGGTTGACGGCTGGCATGGGGATGATCAGATTCGCGCCGCTGACGTCAGAATGTGTGTCGAGGTAGCCGAGCAAGACACGCGCGAAAATGATCGCCCATCCCACCTCGCCGTGGTATTTGTGACGAGTGATCGCATTGTCCAATGCCCCGGTCTTCATTGCGATCGCCTGGTTGAATGCGAACGCCCGGCCGGTCGCGTAGCACAGGACGTTGCCGCACCGCGAGGTGGCGGATTCCAGCGCCTGACCGTACACCGTGCAGTAGTACGGCACGGCTGGCTCTAGCGTCTGCGCGGCGCACCACTGACACAGCCGGGCGGGTCCGGTCGCCACATACGGGCATTGGCCGCAGTTGCCGAACCCGGCGACTGGGGGCGGCTGGCCCGCATACGGGGGTGTTGTCACCCGAAGTCCATCACCAGCTGCTCTCGGCGCTGATCAGCGGCATGGATTCGGTCGGGCGAGGCGAGGGCGGCCACCACCTCCGTCACGTCATCGACCTGAACCGCCCCGCGTTTCTCGACATATGTCCGCGCCCACTCCTGGTGCTCGGTCAGACTTCTGATCAAGAACACTTTCTTACCGTGCTCAAGAGCGAGCCGGGCCTGCATCTTGGCCCCAGAGGTATTGGACGCCTCGATCACTACGGTGCCCTGCGCGATGCCGGACATCGTGACGTTGCGGCGCGGGAAGGTGTAGGTCGTCGGTGGGTTGTCTGGCCAGAACTGGGACACCACAGCGCCCCGCTTGGTGATCTGATCCGCTAGGGCCCGGTTCTCCCCGGGGTAGTAGCGGTTGATGCCGGTGCCGATGACGGCGATGGTTCGGCCACCCGCCTCCAGGGCGGCCGTGTGCGCGGCGGTATCAATGCCACGAGCCAGGCCGGACACGACCGTGACGTCTTCTCCAGCGAGTAGCCGGGCCATCTGGCCGACTCGGCTAATGCCGTCGGCGCTGGCCGTGCGGGTGCCGACAACGGCCACGCTGCGCAGGTCGGCGTCGGTGATGGCACCCCGGATGAACAGGAACGGCGGGAGATTGTAGATCAGCCGGAGAGTCGGCGGGTAGCCGTCGTCGATCACAGTGACCAGACGAACATCATCGTGCTGAACCTTGTCGATCTCCTCCTGCACAGCGGTACGGAGCTCGGCCTGCTGGTCACCGGACCGGTGCCCCGCTAGGAGCCCAGCCGCTTTGGCCGCATCCGGCGAAGAC
>DASTBN010000686.1:0-8623 GCA_035712045.1 Pseudonocardiaceae bacterium | reverse complement strand
TCGCCAGGTCCGGCCGGTCCGCGCGATCATCTGGTCCGCGGACGGCGGGCCCCAGGTGCCCGCTGGGTAGGGTTCGGGGCCGCCTTGTACCGCCCAGTGCTCGAGCACCGGGTCCAGGATCCGCCAGGCCAGCTCGACTTCCTCGTTGACCGGGAACAGCGACGGTTCTCCCCGCAGCACATCCAGCAGCAGCCGCTCGTAGGCCTCCGGTGAGGACTCGGTGAAGGCCGTGCCGTACCGGAAGTCCATCGTGACGTCGCGCACCTCCATCGTGGTGCCCGGCACCTTCGAGCCGAACCGGATGATCACGCCCTCATCCGGCTGGACCCGGATCACCATGGCGTTCTGACCCAGTTCCTCGGTCATGGTCGCCTCGAAGGGCAGGTGCGGGGCCCGCTTGAACACCACCGCGATCTCGGTGACCCGCCGACCCAGCCGCTTGCCGGTGCGCAGGAAAAACGGCACCCCGGCCCAGCGGCGGGTGTCCACGCTCAGCGTGATCGCGGCGAAGGTCTCGGTGGCGGAGTCCGCGCGGAAACCACCTTCTTCCAGCACTCCAGCGACCTTGACGCCGCCTTGCCAGCCGGCCGTGTACTGGCCCTGCGCAGTGGTCTCCCCGAATGGTTCTACCGGTTTGGTGGCGGAGAGCACCTTGATTTTCTCGCCGCGCAGCGCCTCGGGGGAGAAGGACAGCGGCTCCTCCATCGCGGTGAGCGCGAGCAGCTGCAGCAGGTGGTTCTGGATCACGTCCCGCGCGGCGCCGATGCCGTCGTAGTACCCGGCCCGCCCGGCCAGCCCGATGTCCTCGGCCATGGTGATCTGCACGTGGTCCACGTAGTGGCTGTTCCAGATCGGCTCGTAAAGCTGGTTGGCGAAGCGCAGCGCGAGGATGTTCTGCACGGTCTCCTTGCCGAGGTAGTGGTCGATGCGGAACACCGACTCCTCGGGGAAGACGTCGTTGACGATTCCGTTGAGCTCCCGGGCACTGCGCAGATCGTGCCCGAAGGGCTTCTCGATGACCACCCGGCGCCAGGTGTCCCCGTTCTGGGCGGCGAGCCCGGTGCGGGCGAGCTGCTTGAGCACCACCGGGAACATCGCGGGCGGGATGGATAGGTAAAAGGCGTGGTTGCCGCCGGTGCCCCGGTCCTTGTCGAGCTGCTCGACGGTGGCGGTGAGCGTGTCGAACGCCGCGTCGTCATCGAAGCTGCCGGGCACGAACCGGATGCCCTCGGACAGCCGCGCCCAGATCTCCTCCCGGAATGCGGTGCGGGCGTGATCCCGCACCGCATCGTGGACCAGCTCGGCGAAGTTCTCATCGGCCCAGTTCCGGCGGGCGAAGCCCACCAGCGCGAAACCGGGCGGCAGCAGCCCCCGGTTGGCCAGGTCGTAAATCGCGGGCATGAGCTTCTTGCGGGACAAGTCCCCGGTGACCCCGAAGATCACCACCCCGCACGGGCCGGCGATCCGCGGCAGCCGCTTGTCCCGGCTGTCGAGCAGGGGATTGGTCCTGGTTTCGCTGTCGCTGAGGCTCACGAGCTCCGCCATCGCGGGCTCAGCCCGCCGTCGCTGGCGCGGCCTTGGCGAGCTGCGCGGTCACCGTCTCGCCGAGCTCAGCCCACGACGCGGCGAACTTCTGCACACCCTCGCGTTCCAGCACCGCGAACACGTCGGGGAGATCGATTCCTACCCCCGCTAGCTCATCGAAGACACGCTGTGCCGCCTCAGCGGTGCCGGATACCTGGTCCCCGGGTACCGTGCCGTGATCGGCGACGGCGTTCAGCGTGCTCTCGGGCATGGTGTTGACCACTCCTGGTGCGATCAGCTCGGTGACGTACTTAGTGTCCGGGTACACCGGATTCTTCACCCCGGTGGAGGCCCACAGCGGGCGCTGGGGCCGCGCCCCGGCTCCGGCCAGCGGAGCCCACCGGGAGCTCGCGAATTCCCGCTGGTAGGCCGCGTAGGCCAGCCGGGCGTTGGCCACCGCCGCGTTCCCGCGCAGCGCCAGGGCAGGCCCGGTGCCGATCGCCTCCAGCCGCTTGTCCACCTCGGTGTCCACCCGGGAGACGAAGAACGACGCCACGGAGGCGATCGCAGCCAGCTGGTGACCGTTGGCGCTGGCCTGTTCCAGGCCCGCGAAGAAGGCCCGCATCACCTCGACGTAACGCTCCACCGAGAAGACCAGCGTCACGTTGACGCTGATCCCGTCGGCCAGCGCGCCGGTGATGGCGGGCAGGCCTTCCGCCGTCGCCGGTATTTTGATCATGAGGTTGGGCCGGTCGACCACCTTCCACAGCTCAGCGGCCTGGGCGAGGGTGGCGCCGGTGTCGTGTGCCAGCCGGGGATCGACCTCCAGCGACACCCGGCCATCCACCCCGCCGGTGCTCTCCCAGGTTCCGCTGAACACATCGCAGGCCTGCCGCACGTCCGAGACGGTGATCTCCCGCACGGTCTCATCGACCGAGGCGCCACGCGCCGCCAGTCGCCGGACCTGCTCGTCGTAGTCCTCGGCGTGCTCGAGGGCGTGCGCGAAGATCGTCGGGTTGCTGGTCACCCCGACCACATGCCGGCCGGTGATCAGGCTGGCGAGATTTCCTGAGGTGATCCGGTGCCGGGACAGGTCGTCCAGCCAGATCGACACGCCCGCCTCGGATAGCGCCTTCAGGGTATCTGTGCTGCTCACAAGTTCCTCCGGTCGCTTTCACCCGGTACACCGCCCGGTTTAGCTCCTTTAGTCCGGGATACGCCCGAGACTACGGCGGGCGGCGTTAGCCACGGTTTCGGCTGTGAAACCAAACTCACGGAACAAGGTCTGGAAGTCAGCGGACGCGCCAAAGTGCTCCAGCGAGACTACCTCGCCGTGAGAGCCGACGAAACGGTGCCAGGGCATCGCGATCCCGGCCTCCACCGCGACCCGGGCCCGTACCGCCGGGGGCAGCACCTGATCGCGGTAGGCCTGGTTCTGCTCGTCGAACCACTCTACGCACGGCATCGACACCACCCGGCTCCCGATACCCTCCGCAGCCAGGATCTGCTGCGCGCCGACAGCGATCTGCACCTCGGAGCCGGTCGCGATCAGCAGCACATCGGGCAGCCCATTGCCGGTCTCCGGCGCGGTGTCGGACAGGACGTATCCGCCCCGGGCGACCCCAGCGGCGTCGGTGCCCTCCAGGACCGGCAGGTTCTGCCGGCTCAGGGCCAGCCCAGTCGGCCGGGTACCCCGCTCCAGCAGCGCCTTCCACGCGGCCGCGGTCTCGTTGGCGTCCGCCGGGCGGACCACGTCCAGCCCGGGGATGGCACGCAGCGCGGCCAGGTGCTCCACCGGCTGGTGGGTGGGGCCGTCCTCGCCGAGCCCGATGGAGTCGTGGGTCCACACGTAGATGGTCGGCACCCGCATCAGTGCCGCCAGGCGCACCGCGGGGCGCATGTAGTCACTGAAGATCAGGAACGTGCCGCCGTAGGGGCGGGTCGGCCCGTGCAGGGCGATCCCATTGAGGATCGCGCCCATGGCGTGCTCGCGCACCCCGAAGTGCAGGGTGCGCCCGTAGAGATGGGCGGTCCACATCTTGGTGGAGTTCTTCTCAGGGCCGAACGAGTCCGCGCCCTTGATCGTGGTGTTGTTGCTCTCACCGAGGTCAGCGGAGCCACCCCAGAGCTCCGGCAGCACCTCCCCGATGGCTGAGAGCACCTCTCCGGAGGCCTTGCGGGTGGCAATCATTTTTGGGGACCTGTCGGGCCCGGGCTCCCAGGTGGGCAGTTTCTCCGCCCAGCCGGCGGGGAGCTCCCGGCGGACCAGCCGGTCGAACAGCGCGGCACTGGCGGGGCTGGCTTGGCGCCAGGCGTCGAACGCCTGCTGCCACCGCGCGTGCGCGGCCTGACCCCGGGTGACCACCTGCCGGGCGTGCTCCAGCACTTCCGGTTCGACGACGAAGGAGCGCCCCGGATCGAAACCCAGGATCTCCTTCACCGCCGCCACCTCCTCGGCACCCAGCGCGGCCCCGTGCGCGGCCCCGGTGTTCATCTTGTTCGGCGCCGGGTAGCCGATCACGGTGCGCAGCACGATCAGCGAGGGTCGGCCAGTCTCGGCCTTGGCCGCCTCGATCGCCTCCAGGATGGCCACGACGTCCTCACCACCGTGCACGGTTTGCGCGTGCCAGCCGTAAGCCTCATAACGGGCCGCGGTGTCCTCCGAGAGCGCGATCTTGGTGTCGTCCTCGATGGAGATCTCGTTGGCGTCGTAGAACACCACCAGGTTGCCCAGCTCCTGGGTGCCGGCCAGCGAGCACGCCTCGGAGGTGACCCCCTCCTGGATGTCGCCATCGGAGGCGATCACGTAGATGTAATGGTCGAAGGGGCTCTCCCCCGGCGGGGTGTCCGGATCGAACAGGCCGCGTTCCCGGCGCGCCGCCATGGCCATCCCGACGGACGCGGCCAGGCCCTGGCCCAGTGGCCCGGTGGTGATCTCCACACCCGCCGCGTGCCCGTATTCCGGGTGGCCCGGCGTCTTAGAGCCCCAGGTGCGCAGTGCCTCGATATCCTCCAGCTCCAGCCCGTAACCGGAGAGGAACAGCTGCAGGTACAGCGTCAGGCTGGAGTGGCCGGCGGAGAGGATGAACCGGTCCCGGCCGGTCCATGCCGGATCGCTGGGATCGTGCCGCAGCACCCGCTGGAACAGCGTGTACGCCAGCGGGGCGAGGCTCATCGCGGTGCCCGGGTGACCGTTGCCGACGCGCTGGACGGCATCAGCGGCGAGCACCCGGATGGTGTTCACCGCGCGGGTGTCCGCCTCGGTCCAGTCGTCGGGGACACGGGGGGTGGTGAGCTGGGCCAGATCGTCGATGACGGACACGGCGGTGCTCCTGACTGTGCTCGATCGGCGCCCTCTGGGCGATCCAGGACCATTCTCACCCTAGCGAGAGGACCGCTGCTGTGATCTCCCCCGCCGGAGCGGCCCCGAGGGGGAAGATGAATACCCCGTCGTTACCATCGTGTGCACGGGAGTACCCGCTGGATTGGTCGTTCACACCCGCGCGGCCTCCTCCGGCGGCCGGGAGGAGCTACGGTGAGCGCAGCATTCCAACCCTTGGGAATGCGGTGATCAGCACCGTCACGGCGTCCGGTGTGTTGGGCGCCCGCCGCCGACTTGGCGTCCTACGCGGTTACCTAGCTTTAACCAAGCCGCGGGTGATCGAATTGCTCCTGGTCACCACTATTCCCGCGATGGCGCTCGCCGCTCGCGGGCTGCCGTCGTTGTGGCTGGTGCTGGCCACCCTGCTGGGCGGCTGCATGGCCGCTGGCAGCGCGAACGCGCTGAACTGCGTCGCCGACGCCGATATCGACGCGCAGATGAAGCGAACCAAGGCCCGGCCACTGGTCACCCATGAAGTGCCACTGCGCCACGCGCTGATCTTCGGGATCGCGCTTGGGGCGGCCTCGTTCGGCTGGCTGTGGGCCACCACCAACGTGCTCTCCGCGCTGCTGGCGGTCGCCACGATCCTGTTCTACGTCTTCGTCTACACGCTGCTGCTCAAGCGCCGCACCGCGCAGAACATCATCTGGGGCGGCGCGGCCGGGTGCATGCCCGTGGTGATCGGCTGGTCCGCGGTCACCGGCACGGTGGGCTGGCCGGCGCTGGTGATGTTCGGGGTGGTCTTCTTCTGGACCCCGCCGCACACCTGGGCGCTGGCGATGCGCTTCCGCGAAGACTACCAGCGGGCGGGCGTGCCGATGTTGCCCGCCGTGGCCTCCCCGGAGTCGGTGACCCGCCGGATCGTGGTGTTCAGCTGGCTGATGGGGGCCTGGAGCCTGCTGCTGATCCCCGCCACGAGCTGGCTCTACGCCGCTGTCGCGGCGCTCGCCGGGGCCTGGTTCATCACGATGGCGCACCGTCTCCATTCCGCCGTGCGCCACGCCCGGCCAGTCAACCCCATGCGCCTATTCCACTTCTCCAACACCTATCTCGCGCTGCTCTTCGTCGCGATCGCCGCCGACGCCATCCTCCTCCACTGACCCGCCCACCCGCCTGCCGCCGCACCGGATTCCGACGGGGCGGCGAGGACGGGAGCCTGACGGGTCTCGATGTCACGTTCCGAAGCGGGCGGCGGAGCGGGCACGGGCCTTGGCGGCTTCAGTCTCGCGGTCCTTCGGGGGCGCTATGGTGACCAGCTCGTTCAGCAGGCGCTGGGAGATTCCGGCGACCGCGTCCACCGCCCGCTGGAACGCCTCCGCGTTGGCTTGTGACGGCGTGGTCACCCCGCTGATCTTGCGTACGTATTGCAGCGCCGCGTCGTGGACTTCGCCCGGTGTGGCGGGCGGGTCGAAGTTGAACAGGGTGCGGATGTTACGGCACATGGCGACATCGTACGAGCGAGTGCTCTGGCTCACTCGTTCTTCGGGTTGCGGAGGGCGCGCAGCGCGGCGGCCTGCTCGACGGTGACCCCCGCCGCACGCTGCTCCACGGCTTCGGCGGCGGTGAGACCCGCCCCGATCCAGTCGGCGGCCTCGTCGAAGGGGATACCGGCCCGCCACCATTCGGCGATGACGTCCTCCGGGGTACGCCCGGCCTCGGCCAGTTCGGCCGCCTCAGCGGGACGCAGCGCCAGCGACGCCCAGATCCGGGCGTGCTCGGCTGAGATCCCGTGGCGGGCCCAAGCGAGGGCCTTATCGTCCCACCACTGGCTGGTGATGTAGCCCTGCATCACCGGGCCAGGCACTCCGGCCTCGTGGAATCGGCGCCAGGCCGTCTGGGTATCGCCGTGCTGGTAGGGGCCGCGGAGGATTTGCGGAGGCTGGGATCGGGGAAATACCGATTCGGGGCCGCCCCCGGAGGCTTTGATCCGCGCCGCCCGTGGCAGATCAACACCGAACTCGTGGAAGCGCACCGCCTCACCCGGGCCGATCCGCGCCGCCCGCCACTGATCGACCGTGCCCGGCGTGACCGCCGCGGTGCGCCACTGCGCGGCGGTTAACGCCACCATTACGCCTGATGCCCGCCAGGCCTGTGCTTCCTCGAGGGTGAACCGCCAGCGCCGCCACTGCACGGCCTCGACCCGGCGCAGGCCCGCGCGCAGCCACGCGGTCAGGTCCTCCGGCGGATGGTCGAAATCCCTCACGCGCTGGCCGCCTCGATGCGCACCGTCGTGGCCCAGCCCGGCGCCGATCCACGCGGATCCATCAGGCCGACCACGACCCGGGTGCGCCGTGGCGGCGCCTGCGGCCATGGCGTGTGGCCATCGGTGAGCACGATCACCACGTCGGGTGCCGGCACGAGCGCCGCAGCGGCGTCCAGGCCCACCCGCATGTCGGTGCCCCCGCCGCCGAGCAGCCGCACCTGGCGGGCGTCGAGCACCCGCTGAGCGGGGTGGGCCTGGGCGTCGCAGCACACCACGTGCAGGTGGGTGCGCCCGATGCCCAGGCCGGTGAGCAGCCCGGCGACCTCACCGAGGGTCTGCTCGAGCATCCCGTCGCTCATGCTGCCGGAGGTGTCGATCACCACGGCGACCACCGGGCGGGGCTGGCGAAGGCTCGGCAGCACGACGTCCGGGCTCGCGCCGGACCGGCGGGAGGGGCGCCGGTAGGTGAAATCGACCCGGCCCGCGACGTCGGCGATCCCGCGGCGGATGGCCGAACGCAGCACGCGGCGCCAGTCCACGGCCGGCTCCAGTACCTCCCGCGCCCACCGCTGCCACCCCGCCGGGATATCACCACGGGCGGCAACGTGCTCGGCGATGCGCCGGGCGACGTCGATCTCCAGCAGCCGGCACTCCACCGCGCTGCGCCCGGCACGGCCGCAGTCCCATGGCCGGGGCACGCCATCAGCGCCGCTGCCGCAGTCGACGCGGGGCTGGGGTGGCGGCTCACGGCCGGGTAACGCGTCGTAGTACTGCTCGGCCAGCCAGCCATCGGGCAGCCCCAGCGCCGAGGGCGTGATCGCCGTCGGCGGCAGCCTCAGCTCACCCGCGCGCAGGTCGTCGTCGATCTCGGCGTCGGCCGCCACGTTCCACCGCGCGGCGTCAGCGCCCGGGTACCGGTCCGGGTGGCGCCGCAGCAGGTGCGTGACTTGGTGCAGGAGCCAGAACCCGACTTCCGGGACCTCGGTGGTGTCGAGGACCGCCGGGTCCAGATACACGTGCCAGGCCGGGTCAGCCGGGAACGCGCGCAGGTCCTCGTCACTGACCACGACCACCACGGGCTCCAGCGCCAGCACCGCGCTGGCCAGGTATGGCGCCTGCCCCGCCGCCCACACTCGCGCGGCCGCCCACCGCTGCCGCTGCGCCGGATCCAGGTCGTCGAGGTTCACGGCGGCTTCCCATCCCCGGGTAACAGCCCGGCCGCCCGCAGCACCGGGGCCAGCGCGAGCACCTCCAGGGGCAGGCTCGCCCCAGCGGGCCGGGCCACGGCCAGGGTCTGCGCCACCAGCGTCGCGACGTCCGGGGCGGCCTTCGTCGCGCTCGCCAGCACTCGCCACGCCGCGCCCCACGAGTCGGGATCACCCCGGGCGATCGCCACCGCCGCAACGGCGGTGAGCGCGGCGAACGCCCGATCGCTGCGCTCCGGCAGCACGAACGACGATGGGTCGGCCAGCACCGCGTCGGGATCGGGCAGGTCGCTGTGAGCCAGCCAGGAC
>DASTBN010000685.1:0-4258 GCA_035712045.1 Pseudonocardiaceae bacterium | reverse complement strand
CATCTTCACCTTCGCCCCGCTGGTGTTCGCCACCCTGCACATCTCCGGCCCGCCGATGTCCGACGGTCATCGTCTTACGGTCCGCGACGGCTGCCATGCGCGGCTACCACAGTGAACTCTATTTCATACGGATATGCGTCGTTAACGAGAAACTGGAAGGAAAGTGAGCTGACGTGCGCAATGGAGTGACTCACCTGTTCATCCCCGGGCCGACGAATGTGCCGGAATCGGTGCGGCGGGCCATGAATGTGCCCATGCAGGACCATCGAGCCCCCGATTTCCCGGACCTTACCCTGCCGTTGTTCGAGGATCTCAGGAAGATCTTCGCCATGCGAGACGGGCGGGTGTTCCTGTACCCGGGTTCGGGCACCGCAGGGTGGGAGGCGGCGATCAGCAACACCCTCAACCGCGGTGACAGGGTGCTGATGTCGCGTTTCGGCCAGTTCTCCCACCTCTGGGCGGACATGGCCGCCCGGCTGGGGCTGGACGTGATCTGCATCGACCGGGAGTGGGGCGAGGGCGTCCCGCTGGACGATTACGCTCGTCACCTGGCTCAGGACAAATCCATCAAAGGTGTCTTCGCCTGCCACAACGAGACCGCCACCGGGGTGACCTCGGACATCGCCGGGGTCCGGCGGGTAATGGACGAGGCCGGGTCAGACGCCCTGCTGTTCGTCGACGCGGTGTCCTCGCTGGCCTCCATCCCGTTCGAGCAGGAGACATGGGGCGTCGACCTGGCGGTCACCGGCTCGCAGAAGGGCCTGATGATGCCCGCAGGGATGTCCATGCTCGGGGTCAGCGCGAAAGCCCTCGACGCGAATAAGTCCTCCACGATGGAACGCTGCTATTTCAGCTTCGAGGACATGCTGCGGACCAACGACCTGGGCTATTTCCCGTACACCCCGTCCATCCCGATGCTGCATGGCCTGCGGGCCTCGCTGGATCTGCTCTTCGCGGAGGGCCTGCCGCGGGTGTTCGCCCGGCACCACCGGCTCGCCGAAGGCGTCCGGCGCGGGGTGGGGGCGCTGGGCCTGTCGCTGTGCGCGCTGGACTCGCGATGGTATTCCGACACCGTCACGGCGATCCGCACCCCGGAGGGCGTGGACGCCGCAGAGGTGTGCAGGATCGGCTATTACCGCTACCGCACGTCCTTTGGCAGCGGGCTGAGCAAGGTGGCGGGCAAGGTGTTCCGGATCGGCCACCTCGGGGATCTCAACGAGGTGATGTGCCTGGCCGCGCTGGCCAGCGCGGAGATGTCACTGGCCGACGCCGGAGCCAAGACCGAACTCGGGACGGGCGTCGCGGCCGCGCAGGACTACTATCGCAGCGCGCTGGAGGCCGAGGGCAGCCTGAACGGGGACGTGTCGGCATCACCCCAATAGAGATCAGCCCAGTAGGGGTTCATCCGTTCACGTGAGGAGCCGTTCGCGATGAGCCATACCCTGCACCCGATGCGCCGTCCGCGACTGCAGCGCAGTGAGCTGGCGGTACCGGGGTCGAACATCACATTCATCGACAAGGCCGCGCAGAGCGCGGCCGATTTCGTGTTCCTCGATCTGGAGGACGCGGTCGCCCCGCCGGACAAGGAACAGGCCCGCCGCAATGTCATCGAGGCCCTGCGGGACATCGACTGGGCGGCCAAGGGCAAGACCGTGTCGGTGCGGATCAACGGGCTTGACACCCACTACTGCTACCGCGACGTCGTCGATGTCATGGAGCAGGCCGGTGACCGGGTGCACACGCTGCTGGTGCCCAAGGTCGGCGTGCCCGCAGATTTGTACTGCGTGGAGACGCTGGTCAGCCAGATCGAGCGGGCCAGGGGCTACACCCGCGAAGTCGGGCTCGAGGCCCTGATCGAGACCGCGCTGGGGATGGCGAACGTGGAGGCCATCGCCGCCGCGCCCGGCCGCCTGGAGGCACTGCATTTCGGGGTGGCCGACTACGCGGCCAGCAACCGGGCCCGGACTGTCAGCATCGGCGGCCTCAACCCGGACTACCCCGGTGATCAGTGGCATTTCGCGCTGTCCCGGATGATCGTGGCCTGCCGGGCCTACGGGCTGCGCCCGATCGACGGGCCCTTCGGTGATTACTCCGACCCGGACGGTTTCCGGGCCAGCGCCCGGCGCGCGGCGGCGCTCGGCGCGGAGGGCAAGTGGGCGATCCATCCCAGCCAGATCGGGCTAGCCAACGAGGTGTTCAGCCCGCCCCGGGCCGAGGTGGACCGGGCCCGCCGGATCATCGACGCGCTCCGGGAAGCCGAGTCGCAAGGCAGGGGCGCGGCGTCGATCGATGGCAAGATGATCGATGCCGCCTCCGAGCGTATGGCGCAAACGGTGATCGCGATGGACGAGGCGATCAAGACTGCGGGCCGGAGCTGAAAGGGGCTGGGAGTGGACATTCACGAGTACCAGGCCAAGGAGATCCTGGCCCGCTTCGACGTGCCCATCCCGCGCGGTGGCCTGGCGTACAGCCCCGAGCAGGCCTCCTACCGGTGCACCGAGATCGGCGGCGCCGCGTGGGTGGTCAAGGCCCAGGTGCACGCCGGCGGCCGGGGCGAGGCGGGCGGGGTGAAGCTCTGCCACTCCGACCATGAGGTGCAGGACGCCGCGAACTGGATGTTCGGCCGGCGGCTGGTCACCAGGCAGTCCGGGCCACGCGGCAAGCTGATCTACCGGGTGTACGTCGAGGAGGCCCTCGAGATCGCCCGCGAACTGTACTTCGGCATCGTGCTGGACCGCCGGACCGAGCGAGTCGTGATCCTCTCCTCCGCCGAGGGCGGCATGGAGATCGAGGAACTCGCCGCGGCCAAGCCCGAGTCGCTGATCCGGACCTCGATCGAGCCGGCCACCGGGTTCCTGGAGTTCCAGGCCAGGGAGATCGCCTTCGTACTGGGCCTGCCACCGGGGCTGATCGCCCAGGCCAGCCGGATCTTCCGCCGGGCCTACCAGGCGTTCCGGGATCTGGACGCCAGCATCCTGGAGATCAACCCGCTGGTCGTGACGGCCAAGAACACCCTGGTCGCGCTGGACGCCAAGATGTCTTTCGATGACAACGCGTTGTTCCGGCACCTGGAGATCTCCGAGCTGCGCGACCGCAGCCAGGAGGATGCCCGGGAGAGCCACGCCGCCGACCGCGGGCTGTCCTACGTCGGCCTGGACGGCAACATCGGCTGCATGATCAACGGTGCGGGCCTGGCGATGGCCACCATGGATATGATCAAACTCGCGGGCGGGGAACCGGCCAACTTCCTCGATATCGGCGGCGGCGCCTCGCCCGAGCGGGTGCTCAAGGCGTTCCGCGCGGTGCTGCAGGACAAGAAGGTGGAGACGATGCTGATCAACATCTTCGCCGGCATCAACCGCTGTGACTGGGTCGCCCAGGGCATCATCGCCGCGTTCAAGGACCTGGACGTCAAAATCCCGGTGGTGGTGCGCCTGGCCGGCACCCACGTCGAGCAGGGCCAGGCCATGCTGCGGGACTCCGGGCTCCCCATCATCACCGCAGACACCCTCGCCGAGGCGGCGCAGAAAGCCGTCGCTGTGGTGAACACCGTCACCGCCTGAGATCCGGAGGGGACATGGCGATCCTGATCGACGAGCACACCAGGGTGGTGGTGCAGGGCATCACCGGGCGCATCGGGCGCTTCCACACCGAGGAGATGATCGGCTACGGCACCCAGGTCGTCGCCGGCGTCACCCCGGGCAAGGGCGGTGAGACGGTGCTGGACCGCCCGGTGTTCAACACCATGAAAGACGCCGTCGCCCAGACCGGCGCCACCGCTTCGATCGTGTTCGTGCCGCCGCCGTTCGCCGCCGACGCCCTGATGGAGGCCGCTGACGCGGGCATCCGGTTCTGCGCCTGCATCACCGACGGCATCCCGATGCAGGACATGATGATCGTCAAGCGCTACATGCGCCGCTACCGGGCGCAGGCGAAGATGACCCTGACCGGCCCCAACTGCGCGGGCACCATCTCCCCCGGCCGCTCCCTGATGGGCATCATGCCCGGCCACATCTACCTGCCCGGCCGGGTCGGGATCATCAGCCGCTCCGGCACCCTGGGCTATGAGGCCGCGTCCCAGATGACGGCGCTGGGCATCGGGGTGTCCACCTCGGTCGGCATCGGCGGCGATCCCGTCAACGGGTCCTCCTTCCGCGACCACCTCGCGCTGTTCGAGGCCGACCCGGGCACCGATGCGGTCGTCATGGTCGGCGAGATCGGCGGCCCCCAGGAAATCGAGGGAGCCGAGTACGTCGCC
>DASTBN010000684.1:0-3346 GCA_035712045.1 Pseudonocardiaceae bacterium | reverse complement strand
TGTCCGGATTAGAAGAGGTCGTCCAGCTTGATTCCGCGATGGGGCATTGGTACGGCACCCACCGAAGCGTCCGGATCATCCATGACCAGCGCACCAACCTGCTGCGGCGGGTGCTGGACCGGCACTTCACAGATCTTCCCGAACCCGAGTTTCACCTGCTTCCCAACGCGGACCTACCTGGATTCAGCGTGGCCTGCCTGCTCCGGCAGCCCGCCAACCTGATGCCACGAGTCGCGATCGGTCTAGGCAGCGGCGCACGCCTCGTGCCGGCCATGTACCGGAGCCTCCTCGAAGCGGCCGCAGTTCAGTGGCTGGCCCTTTGGGTCACGGTCGAGGAACACGCCAAACAGCCCGGTGGATCCGCCGGCCTCCCGGCGCCCACCCCGCGCGGCACTGCGGATATTTACGACTTGGAGTCCAACGTCGGGATGTACGCCAGCGTTGAGGGCAGTGCGTTGGTCGAACGCAGGTACGGCGACTGCGATCAGGCTGCTGCCTCCGACCTGGCTCCCGATGACCCACGTGAGCCGAGGCAGGTCATCCGCGATCTGGTCAACGCATTCCGCAGCACCGGGAAGCAACTGTGCTGGGCAGATCTGTCCACTGTGGACATAATCGCGCTCGGGTTCACGGTAACGCGCGTCTGGTCACCGGACACATTGAGCCTGTCGCTTCCCGGAGCCCCGCCCCGCCGCCATCGCCGCTTTGCCCAGTACGGAGGCTTCCGTCATGACGCTCCTCACCCTTTCCCCTGATCAGCGGGTGATGGCGCTGGCCACGGTCATTCTGATCGGTTCATCGAACCTCGCCCTGTCCTCTCATATTCACGTCCGATGGCTGGACCGCCGCGGACTGCGCGCGGTACCCGTGCACGTGGTAACTCTCACGGGGACCATATGTGCCGCGACGGTATTGCTGGGAACAAACTGGATCGCGCGGCCGGCCCCCTGGTCCATCAGCCAGCTCCCGGCACTGACGACAGTGGCGCTGACAGCTGGCGCCGCCCTGGTCGTGGCCGGTATCGCGATCCCGGTCGACGGGCTGATCTCCCGTGCCGTGGCCGACCGGCGCCGACGCACCGCCGGCCGCTCCTCCGCTGTCGTACGCAGCGAGGCCCCTCGAAAGGTGCGGCCCGTCGGCCTCGCCGCTCAACAGGCCATCGGCACCAATGCCGGGAGTAGCGGTGTCGAGCATTCGTGGGTACCCACGGCCCGCGATACCGACCTCGGGGTGGGTCCCGGCTGGATGATCGGCGCCGCAGTGGCGGAGGAGTGCGTCTTTCGCGGTGTCGTCCTCAACCTCGTAGCGCCGCCACACAGCGCGGTTGCGCCGCTTGGGATCGGCGGAGTGATCATCACCTTCGCGCTTTCTCACATCTTCTTCGGGTGGGGTCAGGTGGCGGCCAAGCTGCCGCTGTCCATCGTGGCGACAGGAGCGACCCTGGTGCTCGGCACAGTGTTCGCCGCGATCGTCGGCCATGTCCTGTTCAACTGGTACGTGTGGCGCTACCGATCCGTCGTGGTGACCACGGTCGCACCAGGCCGGAGCGGGTGATGAGCGAACCCGAGACCTGGCAGGGCATTGCCGCCGTAGCGATCGTGCTCGGTTGCCTGGCGAGCACCCGCTCGGTCAACGGCCGGTTGGTACGCCGGGCGGGGCCGGCTGGTGCGCGAGGCGCCGCACTCGGCATGATTGCGGCGGGTGGCGCCGGCGTCGCGCTACTTGCGCTGGCTGGCGGACTTGAGATCGCGCGGCCGACACCGACGGCCCTGCTATCGGCGCTGGGCCTGGACCTGCATGGCGTACTGCTCGTACCGTTCGGGTTGCTCGTCGGGGTGGGTGAGTTCGCTGCCGCGTGCTTTCTCACGACGGTGGCCGCAGACACCGTCCCGCTGATCCGGTCGGTGTGGCCGCTGGTTCAGCGGCACCGCTCGCAGAGCCTGAACCCCTGGGCACGCATCAAGGTAACCGCGACGATGTCCCCGCAGCGTTCCGCGACCGGGTCCATCGGTTCTAACTGGCTGCTGCTGAGTCGCAGCTCATGGGCGTTGCGCTGGCCGGCATTGCGGAACGGAACCTCGACCCGAGTGGCGCTTGCGCTGCTGGTGCTCCAGCCTCTGGCCGAGGAGGCGCTGCTGCGCGCGGGTGTGATCAGCGCGCTGCGGCCGTTCGGATGGTGGTGCGTGCTGATCGCCGTCGTAGTGGCCGTCCCGGTGGTCAGCTGGCTGCCGCACGCGCGATTCGAGCTACCCACGGTCGTCGCGGTCGCGGTCATCGCTGTGGTCAACTCAATACTGTTCTTCTATGTCCCAGGAATCCTGCCGATCGCCGCAGCTCAGAGCGCATTCTTTCTTGTCGCCAGCACATGAATTATCACAAAAAAGAGGTCCGCACGACGTTGGAGGTAACGATGAGGCACGGAATTTCGCTCCTACCGGACTGTCGACCCGATCGACGATCGGCCCAAGATTACTTCGCCGACGTCCTGCGGCTGAGCGAGCTGGCGGATCTCGGCGGGCTGGACTACGTGAAGATGACCGAGCACTATATGCGGGACTACGGCGGATACTGTCCTGATCCGCTATCGTTCCTCGCGGCGGTGGCGTCGCGGACCTCCAACATTCGGCTGATGACAGGCTGCATCCAGGCTTCCTTCCACCACCCCGTGCAAACCGCCGCGCACACCGCCATGGTCGACGCCATCAGCGGCGGCCGGCTAGAGGTCGGGTTCGCACGTGCCTGGTTGCCGTATGAGTTCGCCGCCTTCGGAGTGCCGCTCGATGAGAGCCGGGCCCGTTTCCAAGCCACTATCGACGCCGTCGTCCGGCTATGGACTGAGCAGGACGTCACCGAGGACACCCCGTTCTTCGCTTATCAGAACGTAAATTCGCTGCCCCGCCCGACGCAACTCCCACACCCGCCGATCTGGTGCGCTGCGGTCAGCTCACGGCAGAGTTTCTCATGGATCGGGGAGCGCGCCTACGGCCTGTTCGTCACGCCTCCACCGCGCCGAGAGGATTTGGCGCGCACCAGGGACCTGGTCCAAGTCTACCTTGATACCTTTCTCGACGAGCACGGCGAGTCCGGACTGAAACCGAAGGTCGCGGTCAGCATTCCGCTCTACGTCGCGCCGACTGACGACGAGGCATTCGCCGCCGCCGATCCGCTGCTGCGCGAGTACCTCGATGTGTGGGCCGAGTCAGCAGAAGACTGGACCGGCGTCAGCTCCGCCGATTATCCGGCTTACACCGCGATGGCGTTGTCGCTGCGCAACCTGCGTATCGACGACTTCCGAAGCATCGGCACCGCTATCGTTGGTTCGGTCGGCCGGGTCGTCGATCGAATC
>DASTBN010000683.1:0-3136 GCA_035712045.1 Pseudonocardiaceae bacterium | reverse complement strand
GCCTGTTCGCTGAGGCACTGCAGCCGCGAGCGCCGCGAGCCGCCCGCCCGGCGTTGCTCTGGCTGCTTGGCAAGGCGCACGAGCGGCTCGGCGGGATCACCGAGGCCGAGGCGGCCTATCAGGCCGCGGAGTCGCTCGACCCGAAGTGGACGCCGGCGCTGGTTGAGCTGGCCCGATACGCCAGCGACCGGGGTGACGCGGCCCGGGGGCTGGCGTTGCTGCGCCGCGCGGAGGTTCCCCCTGACCACGAGTTGATCGAACTACTCGAGCGTTTCCAGGCAATGCCCCGCCCGGCTCTGGGCCGCAACCAGCCGTGCTGGTGCGGATCCGGGCGCAAGTACAAGGCATGCCACCTTCGCAACGAGCGGTTCCCGCTGGATGAGCGCACACCGTGGCTGTATCAGAAGGCGGTCATGTTCGTGATCGATGACCCCTGGAGTGCCGCGCTGGTGGAGACCGCCCAGGCCCGGGCACAGTTCGCCGAGGACGCCGATGCCCTGCTGCGCGCGCTGTGCGACCCGCTGGTCATCGACACGGTCCTGTTCGAGGGAGGTGCCTTCGCCGAGTTCGTGGCCATTCGCGGCATGTTGCTGCCCGAGGACGAGCGGTCGCTGGCCGAGCAGTGGCAGCTCATTGACCGGTCGGTGTATGAGATCGAGCAGGTCCGGCGCGGCGCGGGCCTCATGATGCGCGATGTGCGCACCGGGGACATCCACGAAGTTCAGGAACGGCGCGCCAGCTACACCATTAAGGCCGGCGAGTTGGTATGCACCCGCGTGCTGCCCGGCGATGACACGGAAAAGATCTTCGGGGGCATCGAGCCGGTCGCCCTGCACCAGCGTGACGAGCTCATCGCGCTCCTGGACTCCGAGCCGGATCCACTCGACCTGGTAACCTTCCTCACCCGGCGCTTCGCCCCACCCGTGCTGCGCAACACCGCGCTCACCGCTAGTGCCTCACCTTCCGATGAGGACTCCACGGACCAGCTCGATCCCACCGTCGCAGCCGCCGCGCTCGAGGAATTCATTCGCGACTACGAGCAGCGCTGGCTCGATCGGCCCATTCCCGCCCTGGCTGGGTACACCCCTCGTGAGGCCGCTGCCGACTCCACCCGGCGTGGAGACCTGGCCCGGCTCCTCGACTCCTTGCCTCCGCACCACAACAACCCCGAGACGATGGACCCTGACCGGCTCCGCGCGGCGCTCAACCTGCGATAACGGCCGAGATCAACCATCAGGCCCTTTCGCCGCGACCCGGCGCAGGAAGCTGTCGCGGTTTCGCCACGGCGCCTGTGAGGAACTTCTCAATTGTGGGCTGATGTTCATGTCTGGGACTAGTGTTGTTCTTGATCCCCTTGACGTCCACCGCCCGTGCAGCGCATGAGGCGGTCCCCGGCGTTCGCCAGTGAGCGCCGTTGGTCGGATGGGAGCCGGTTGGCTCACGAAGGAGACGGCTATGACCGCCGTGTTCGTTCCAGATCTTGACGACGCCCCCACAACACATTCCGCGCTGCTGAGCTGGGTCCGGGAAACCGCTGAGCTCACCCAGCCCGAGCGCATCGAGTGGTGCGATGGATCCGAGCGGGAGTGGGACCGGCTGACCGCCGCGCTGGTCGCGGTCGGCACGTTCACCCGGCTGGCCCGCAAGCCCAACTCGTTCTGGGCGGCCTCGGATCCCTCCGACGTGGCCCGGGTGGAGGAGCGCACCTTCATCTGCTCCCGGTCCGAGCGCGATGCCGGCCCCACCAATAACTGGGCGCACCCGGATGAGATGAAAGCGGCCATGACCGGGCACTACCGGGGATGCATGCGTGGCCGGACGATGTACGTGGTGCCGTTCTGCATGGGCCCGCTGGGCGACCCGGATCCCAAGCTGGGCGTGGAGATCACCGATTCCGCCTACGTGGTGTGCTCGATGCGGATCATGACCCGGATGGGGACGGCGGCGCTGCGGAAATTCCACCGGCCGGATGGCGGCGAGGCCGCTTTCGTGAAATGCCTGCACTCGGTGGGTCACCCGCTGGAGCCGGGCGAGCCCGATGTGCCCTGGCCATGCAATGACACCAAGTACATCAGTCATTTCCCCGAGGAACGGATGATCTGGAGCTATGGCTCTGGTTACGGTGGGAACGCGTTGCTGGGCAAGAAATGCTACGCGCTGCGGATCGCCTCGGCGATGGCCCGCGATGAGGGCTGGCTCGCTGAGCACATGCTGGTCGTCAAGCTGATCAGCCCGCAGCGGACCGTCCACTACATCGCCGCGGCGTTTCCCTCGGCCTGCGGGAAGACCAACCTCGCGATGCTCTCGCCGACCCTTCCCGGCTGGAAAGCCGAGACCCTCGGAGACGACATCGCGTGGCTGCGTTTCGGTGCCGATGGCCGGCTGTACGCGGTGAACCCGGAAAACGGGTTCTTCGGCGTGGCGCCGAGTACCAGCTGGAAGACCAATCCGAACGCCATGAGCATGCTGAGCGCGGGAAATACGATTTTCACCAATGTCGCGCTCACCGACGACGGCGACGTCTGGTGGGAGGGCCTGGAAGACCGGCCGGACCACGGCACCTCGTGGCGCCGCCAGGACTGGACTCCCTCAGATGACCCCGCGGCGCCGCCGAGCGCGCACCCGAACTCCCGGTACTGCGCGCCATTGGCGCAATGCCCGGTGATCGCGCCGGAATGGGACGACCCAGCCGGCGTGCCGATCTCGGCGATTCTCTTCGGTGGCCGCCGCGCGGACACGATCCCCCTGGTCAACGAGGCGTTCGACTGGTCGCACGGGGTGTTCCTGGGTGCCACGCTCTCCAGTGAGAAAACCGCCGCCGCGGCCGGGGCGATCGGCCAGGTGCGCCGTGACCCGATGGCTATGCTGCCCTTCATCGGCTACCACGTCGGCGACTACTTCCAGCACTGGATCGACGTGGGCAAACACGCCGACGCCAGTAAGCTGCCCAAGATTTTCTACGTGAACTGGTTCCGGCGCGGGCCCGATGGCCGGTTCCTGTGGCCGGGCTTCGGCGAGAACAGCCGGGTGCTGAAGTGGATCATCGAGCGCATGGAGGGCAAGGCGAACGGCCGGACCACACCGATCGGCGTCGTGCCGAGCGCCGCTGATCTCGATCTCGAGGGTCTCGACGTCG